>JBGAOF010000028.1:0-14875 GCA_044221915.1 Solirubrobacterales bacterium | reverse complement strand
AACACGGCGCCGTTACCCAGACCGAGGAACATCGCCATGGTCAGGCAGAAGACCGTCGTCAACCACATGGTCGGCACCGAAGCCTGCCAGGAAAGCCCGATCGCGTCGACCCCGATCCCGAGAAAGGCGATCGCCAGCACCCGGTTGCCGCCGATACGGTCGGAAAGCATGCCGCCGAAGGGGCGGGATGCGGTTGCCAGAAGCGTGAAGCCGGCCGCCCTCAGTCCGGCATCGGTCAGCGAGAGGTCGTACCAGTCCACCAGCAGCTTCGGCAGATAGAGCGCCATGGCGACGAAACCGCCGAAGGTGACGAAGTAAAAGAGGGCGAGCCGCCAGAGCTTCCAGCCCGATCCGATGACCTCCCTGTACTGGGTCGGCGGCGACTTCGGCACCGGAGCCTCACGAGCCAGGGACAACCAGATCAGCCCGTAGACGGCGATCACGCCAGCAAAAACCAGGCCGGCCACTTCCTCGCCCGCCGCATCGCGGATCGCGGGAATCGAGAAGGCGGCGACCGCGGTACCGATATTGCCCATCCCGTAGACGCCGAGTGCGAAACCCTGCTTCTTCGGCGGGTACCACCTGGCGACGAACGGAATGCCGACCGCGAACGATGCACCGGCGGCGCCAAGCAGGAAGCCGGCGCCGAGCAGAGCCGCGTAGGAGGAAGACGAGGCGGCGAACCCGACCAGCGCCGCGGCGGCGGCCGAGTAGAACAGCATCCCGGTGAAGACCACCCGGCCGCCGATCCGGTCGGTCAGGATGCCGAGCGGGATCCTGAGCAGCGACCCGAGCACGACCGGGATCGAGATCACGATCGAGGTCTGCAGATTCGTAAGGTTGAACGGCGCATCCTTGAACGTCGGAGCGATCGGGGCGAGGAAGCCCCAGGCCGCGAAGCACATTGCGAAGCCGATTGTCGCGAGCGCCAGATTGCGCCCGGATCCGCGGCTGAGATCAGTTTCCATCGTGTTCTCCTGGTTTCTTGAGGGGAAAAGTGCTCAGTTGACTACTCCCCCTGGGCCGATCTGGAGCGGCCGCCGGTGCTTCCGGTCGGGTGAGGGCCGGCCGGAATACTCGGGGAATAGTCGAGGTTGCCGTTGCCGTAACGCCCCGTCCTTGCTGCCGCCCGCGGGTTGCGGGGGCGATAGACGATCGGGCTGCGACGCGGGTAGTTGATGGGGACGGTGAAAGCATGGACCAGCCGGCTGAACGGCCAGGCGGCGTAGAGAAACCAGACCGCGATCACATGGACCTGGAAAATGGTGGCGACACCTTCCTCGGTCATCAGCGACGGGTCGGGCTGGAGGGTGAAGATCCCCCGGAAATACGGCGCAACCGACTCACGGTAATTGACCGTGTCCGGGATATTGATGATCGTGGCGGCCATGCCGGTCACGATGCCGAGCGCCAACAGCCCGAAAATGACCAGGTCCATGTCGGTCGTGGTGACCCGGACCCTCGGGTTCGCGAAGCGCCGGTACATGAGCGCGACAAAGCCGATGATCACCGCGATGCCGGCCGACATGCCACCGACCACGGCGACGACGTGGTACATCTCGTCGCTGACCCCGACGGCCTCGGTCCAGGACTCGGGTACGAGGATCCCCATGATGTGGCCACCGATCGCCATCAGCACCCCGAGGTGGAAGATCACACTGGCGAAGCGGAGGATCCTGCTTTCAAGCAGTTCGGTCGAGCGGGCGGTCCAGCCGAATGAATCGGTGCGGCGACGCCAGATCAATCCGCTGATTCCGATAGCCAGCGCAACGTACGGCAGGACTACATAGACGGCCGTGGCCGGAACACTGGTTGCCAACAGACTCAACTTCGGCCTCCGATCAATGGCAGGGGTGTCTCCCCCGGCTGGTTCGGCATGACTTCCGGCGGGGCGAATGGCTCCATCCCCACCTCTTCACTCGGCGGTCCTTCCTCGGCCAGACGCCTGATCTTGTTGATCTGGCGCCGGGTGAGGCCAGGCATGCCGTCCCGGATCACGTCAAAGAGCGCAACCCAAGGGCTTTCTTCCCGGGCCAGATCGGCCCGGATAAGTTCAATCGACTCGCGGTGCTGACCGAGCAGGTCGGCGCCGGCCGATCCCGGTGCCAGAACCGCGAACTCAAGCATCAAGGGAAGGAAATCCGGCAGTTCCTCCGCCCCGGGGACCAGGTCGGCGTCCCGGTAGACGTTCTTGATCTTGAGCAACGCCAGTCCCCGCTGCCGGCTGTCGCCGTGAAGCTGATAGGTGAGATGGAGGCTGCGCCGACGGTCGAAGTCGAAGTTGTCAACATAGGACTGGCGGAGTTCATCCAGACCCTGGCCGCGGTACCAGCCGAGGAAACCCGCCAGGGAGGTTCGTTGGCTGCCAGTCACCGGACCGACCTGTTCGAGGTCGAGTTCCCCGACCTCGGCCACCAATTCCGGATCCGGGTACTGGAGCAGCAGCGAGACCAGTTTCAGGGGGTGAATCAGCTCAGACATCGCTGCCCCCTGCGCCGGCGGCACCCGGCCTCGGTTGGCGGACCGTCAACAGTTCACGAACATCGAACTCCGGGTCCGGCTTTTCCACCGCGAGCGCACCGGTCTCCGGGTTGTCACCGTCACGCGCAGCCGCCAGGGCACCGGTGAACGGATCCGGGGCGTTCACTCCGGTCATCTCTCCCATCCCCGGCACCGGGGCACCGTTCGCGAACTTGATCCCGCAGGAACCCTGGTCGATGAAGGCCCCTTCGGAAACCTCGCCGTGGCGTTTCGGAATCACGTAGCGATCGTCATAGTCGGCGATCGCCACCATCCGGTACATCGCCTCAAGCTCATGCGGCTCCATGCCGGCGTCAAGGGCGATTTCGGGCCTGGCTTCGTTGCCGAGGTTGAGATCGCGCATGTAGCGGCGCATCGCGACCAGCCGTTCCAGCGAGGTCCGAACGGGCGCGACATCTCCAGCGGAAAGGATCGAGGCGAGGTACTCCATCGGGATTCTCATCTCGTCGATCGCCGCGAAGACATTCTCGGCGTCATCGTCGTCGCCGTCGCGGATCAACGCCTTGCCAACCGATTCCATCGGCGAAAGCGGCGGCACATACCAGACCATCGGCAAGGTCCGGTACTCGGGATGGAGCGGCAGGGCGATCTTCCACTTCTTCGCCATCGCGTAGACCGGCGAGTATGAGGCGGCATCGATCCAGTCGGCCGGGATCCCGTCCCGAAGCGCCTGCTCCCGGACCTCGGGATCGTCCGGGTCCAGCATCAGGTCAAGCTGGGCGTCAAGCAGGTCCTGCTCGTCCTTGACCGAGGCAGCGGCCTCGACCCGATCGGTGTCGATCAGTACCACACCGAGGTGACGCAGACGACCGACGCAGGTCTCCGAACAAACGGTCGGCATTCCGGCCTCGATCCGCGGGAAGCAGAAGTTGCACTTCTCGGCCTTGCCGGTGTTCCAGTTGAAGTAGACCTTCTTGTAGGGGCAGCCGGAAACACAGAAGCGCCAGGAGCGACAGGCATCCTGGTCGACCAGGACGATCCCGTCCTCTTCGCGCTTGTACATCGCGCCGGAAGGGCAGGATGCGACACAGGCGGGGTTGACACAGTGTTCACAGATCCGTGGCAGGTAGATCATGAATGTGTCCTCGAACCCCTGCTTCACTTCCTCCTGGATCTGCTTGAAGTTAGGGTCAAAGGCGGCACCGTGGGCCGAGCCGGCGAGGTCGTCTTCCCAGTTCGGACCCCACTGCAGGTCTAGGTCCTTGCCGGTGACCTGTGACTTTGGCCGGGCCACCGGCTGATGCTCGGTGGAGGGGGACGAGATCAGCTTGTCGTAGTCGTAGGTCCAGGGATCGTAGTAGTCGTCAAGCTGGGGCAGGTCGGGGTTGGAGAAGATGTTGGCCAGCTTCTTCAGCGGCCCGCCGGCCTTCAGCTTGAGCTTCCCGCGGCGATCGAGGGTCCAGCCTCCGTTCCACTTCTCCTGGTCCTCGTAATCAACCGGGAATCCGCGGCCCGGCTTGGTCTCGACGTTGTTGAACCAGACGTACTCGGTGCCGCGCCGGTTGGTCCAGACGTTCTTGCAGGTGACCGAGCAGGTGTGGCAGCCGATGCACTTGTCGAGGTTCATGACCATGCCCATCTGGGCTCTGACCTTCATTGGTAACGCACCTCCTCCCGCCGCTTGCGGATCATGATCAACTGATCACGCTGGGTGCCGCAAGGGCCGTAGTAGTTGAAGCTGTACGAGAGCTGTGCGTAGCCCCCGATCAGGTGGGTCGGCTTCATCGAGATCCTCGTAAGCGAGTTGTCGGTACCCCCGCGCAGGCCGGTCACCTCCGAGATCGGGACGTTCACATGCCGGTCCTGCGAGTGATAGAAGAGCGCGATTCCGGAAGGAACCCGCCGGGAAACCGCCGCCCGGCAGGAGACCGCACCGTGGGAGTTGTAGACCTCAAGCCAGTCGTTGTCATCGACCTCGGCCTTCTCCGCGTCTTCTTCCGAGATCCACATCACCGGACCTCCCCGGAAGAGGGTCAGCATGTGGAGGTTGTCCTGGAACTCGGAATGGATCGACCACTTCGAATGCGGCGTGAGGAAACGCAGCGTGACCTCGAGCGGCTGGTCGGAACCGTCCGCCCCGGTACGTGGGGAGACCTGGGCCGAACGAACCGGCGGACGGTAGGCCGGCAGGCCCTCGCCCATGTCCAGCATCCAGCTGTGGTCGACATAGAAGCTCTGACGGCCAGTCAGCGTCCGGAACGGAATCAGATGCTCGATGTTCGAGGTGAACGGCGAGTAACGCCGCTCACGCGATTCCGAACCCGACCACTCGGCCGAGGCATGTACCTTGCGCGGCTGGATCCGCAGATCGGTGAAGTTGATCCGCTGGTCGACATGCTCCTCGGAGATCACGGTCAGGTTCTTGCCGGTCCGTTTGCCGAGAACCTTGAAGGACTCGTTGGCGATTCGCCCGTTGGTGGTCCCGGAGAGAGTGAGGATCACTTCCGCGGCATCGATGTCGGTCTCGATCGCCGGCCGGCCCGCGCCGGACCCCTCCCGGACCATGCCGTTGCGCTTGCGGAGATCCTCGATCTCCGGTTCCGGCTTCCAGCTCACCCCCTTGGCACCGATGCCGAGGTTCTCGACCAGCGGGCCGAGCGCATTCATCTTCTCGGCGACCGCGGTGAAGTCACGTTCGACCTCGATCAGCTTCGGCATCGTTTCGCCGGGAATCGGCTCGCATTCACCGAAGCGCCAGTCGCGAACGACACCCCCGGGCTGGGCCAGCTCCTCGGGAGTGTCATGGAGCAGGGGAGCCGTGACGATGTCGGTCCGGGTGCCGAGGTGGTCTTCGGCCAGGGTCGAGAAGCTGCGGGCGATCAGGTTGAAGATGTCCCAGTCCGTCTTCGCCTCCCAGGGCGGTGGGATCGCCGCGTTGAACGGGTGAACGAACGGATGGAGGTCGGTCGAGGAAATGTCGTGCTTCTCGTACCAGGTGGCGGCAGGCAGGACGATGTCCGAGTAAAGGCAGGAGCCGTTCATGCGGAAGTCGATCGTCATGAACAGGTCGAGCTTGCCTTCCGGTGCTTCGTCGTGCCACTTGACATCCTTGGGCCGCCGTTCCGGCTCGCATTCGGGCGAGTTGGCGGCGCTGTCGGTGCCGAGCAGGTGTTTGAGGAAGTACTCGTGCCCCTTGCTTGAGGAACCGAGCAGGTTGGCCCGCCAGAGATTGAGGATGCGCGGGAAGTTGTCCGGATTATCCGGATCCTCACAGGCGAACCCGAGGCGGCCTTCCTTGAGTTCCTCGACCACGTATTCGGCCGATGTCTTGCCGGCCGCCTTTGCCTCATCGGCCAGGTCCAGCGGATTCCGGTCGAGTGCCGGGGCGGAAGGGGTCCAGCCGAGACGAACCGCCTTGGCGTTGGCATCGACTATGTGGGTGTGGTCGAACTTGCCCTCGCTGGCCGGGGAGACGAACTCGTCCGGGCGACGGGTTTCGTAGCGCCACTGGTCGGTGGTCAGGTACCAGAACGGAGTTCCGGCCTGATGCCGTGGCGGCCGGTTCCAGTCAAGCGCGAAGGCGAGCGTCTGCCAGCCGGTGATCGGACGGACTTTCTCCTGGCCGACGTAGTGGGCCCAGCCGCCGCCGTTGACCCCCTGACAACCGCAGAACAGGAGCATCGAAAGAATCGAGCGGTAGGTCTGGTCGGCGTGAAACCAGTGGTTGATGCCGGCACCCATCACGATCATCGAGCGGCCGCGGGTCTTTTCTGCGTTCTCGGCGAACTCACGGGCAACCTGCTCACAAACCTCGGCGGTGACTCCGGTGTGTTCTTCCTGCCAGGCAGGTGTGTACGGCTCGGCCGGATCGTTATAACCCTCCGGCCAGGTGCCGGGCAGGCCTTCCCGGGCAACTCCGTACTGGGCAAGGGTCAGGTCGAAGACGGTGGTGACCAGTTTGCCGCCTACTCGCCGGGCCGGAACCCCGCGGACCATTGTTGTCCCGCCCTCGGTCTCGCCGCCGTCGAACCTGGGCAGAGTCACTTCAACCAGTTCGTCGTGGCTGCCGAGCAGGGTCAGCGCGGGATCGATACCTTCGAGATCAAGGTTCCACTTGCCTTCACCCTCTTCACCCCAGCGATCACCGATCGAGCCGTTCGGTACCACCGGCTGGTTGGTGTTCGCGTCGATCAGAACCGTCTTCCAGTCGGCGTTCTCACCGGTCTCGCCGAGATCCTCCGCCCGCAGCATGGTGCCGCCGTGAACGGTGCCGTCGCCGTGGTCGTCAAGCTCGACGAGGAAGGGCAGATCGGTGAACTGGCGGGCGTACTCGCCGAAGTATTCGGCTTCCCGGTCGACGAAGAACTCCTTGAGAATCACATGACCCATGGCCATTGCCAAGGCTCCATCGCTGCCGGCGGTGGCGGGCAGCCACTGGTCGGCGAACTTGGTGTTGCCGGCGTAATCCGGCGAGACCACGATCGTCTTCTGCCCCCGGTAACGGGCTTCGGTCATGAAGTGGGCATCCGGGGTCCGGGTCTGGGGGATGTTCGAACCCCACATGATCAGGTAGGAGGCATCCCACCAGTCGGCGGATTCCGGCACATCGGTCTGGTCACCCCAGACCTGGGGCGAGGCGGGCGGCAGGTCGGCGTACCAGTCGTAGAAGCTCAGCGGCACCCCGCCGACCAGTGAGAGGAACCGGCTTCCGGCCGCGTAGGAGACCTGCGACATCGCCGGGATCGGGCTGAAGCCGATGACCCGGTCCGGGCCGTATTGCTTGATGGTGTGGACATGGGCGGCCGCGGCGATCTCGGTCACCTCTGACCAGCTGGCCCGCAGAAATCCACCCTTGCCGCGACGCGACTTGTAGGCCTTCGCTTTCTCGGGGTCCTCGACGATCGACGCCCAGGCTTCGACCGGATCCCCCAGCCGTTGGCGGGCTTCACGGAACATGTTCAGCAGCTCGCCCCGCACATAGGGGAACTTGGGCCGGAGTGGCGAGTACACATACCAGGAGAAGGAAGCACCCCGGGGGCAGCCGCGAGGTTCGTAATCGGGGGCTTCGGGTCCGTTGCTCGGGTAGTCGGTCTGCTGGGTTTCCCAGGTGACCAGACCATCCTTCACGTGGATTTTCCAGGAGCAGGATCCTGTGCAGTTGACACCGTGAGTCGAGCGGACCACACGATCATGCTGCCAGCGGTCACGGTATCCCTGTTCCCATTCCCGCGGCCGCAGGGAAATCTCGTTCCAGCCGTCCTCCGACTTCTCCGGTGAGAAGAACTGCTTCGCTCTGAGTAGCGAGTTGCTGTTGCTCATCGTGACTGTCTTGATCCGGAGCGGACAACGCAGATGGCGAACGACATGGGGACTGGTCCTTCCCAGGTAAGGGGTTTGGTCCGCTCCAGCATAGAGCCGCCAAAGAACGTCAAGCAAGTATTTATCCGCAGACTTTTCCCCTCGCCGGAGGGGCCGTAAATCCTAGTCCCCATGTTGGATTTAGCGTTTTTGTGACCACAACTAGGTAAACCGATTCCCGGCCGCGGGGAAGGCCCTTTGACGGGCCTTTGTGATTGTGCTCACATCGGGGCATGCAGGAAGCCGGCAACAGGGCCGACGGTCCCGGCATGACCCGCGTTCCCGGCCGGCCGGCGAGATGGACCGGCTCAGTTGTCGGAGCCGATCCGGTCCCAGACATAGAGCTCGACCGCCTCGTTGGCGAGGCCGAGCAGCCGCTCCGGAGAAAGCCAGCCGACCACCGTTTCGAGCGCCAGGTCCTCGGTCAGGCCGTCCTCGAGGACCTCTTCGCCCCGAAAGCCCGCGGCCAGCTTCAGGGCCTCCCGCCGGTGCTCCCCGAGCGAGCTGAAGGCCCCCATCAGGAAATCGCGGTTCGGTACCGGCTGGCCGAGGTCCATTGAGCCATGCCAGGCGGCAAGCAGGGAAAGGTCATCCTGGTCGAGGTCGGCGAGTGCCCGCGCGTACTGCATTTCGAGCTCTTCCTCGGGGATCTCGTCAACCCAGGCACGCAGGGCTTCACCGAGAATCTGTCGCCGGGCTTCGCGGCCGACCGATTCGGATATGACATGAATCGCATCAGCCGGATCGACGAAACAGAGTGACATTGAGGACCGTCCTCGGGGTAGGGGTCTGGTCACCCGTGAAGATAGAGATGCCGCAGGACGCAAAAAATGTTGCAGAAACCCGCAGTTTGCGGATTCTGACGGGAAAAATCCGCTGGCCGCGAACAACGGCGGGTCAGAAAACACGCGCCGCTCGCGACCGTAAGGTTGACCCATGCCCCTGACCATCATCAAAGGCCCCCCGAACTCCGGCCGCACCGAAATGGTGAAGCGGCAATTCGAGGCCCGGATCGCCGACAGCCCGGTCCTGGTCGTTCCTTCAACCGATGACATCTTCGGCTGGGAACGTCGGCTGACCAAGGACCGGGGTGCCTTCCTCGGCGGCAAGGTCGTTCACTTCAAGGACCTGATCGATGAAATCGTCTCCGACCCCAACCTGACCGGCCGGGATTTCGGATCAAGGGGACGACTCGCCTCTCCCCTCCGGCGGCGCCACCTCGCCGCGCGAGCGATCCGCGAGAAATGGCCTGCGGTCGGAGATCGCCTCGGATTTCAGCCCGGGCTGATCGACGCGGTCCTGCGGCAAATCGACGAATTCCGTGAGAACCTGCTCGATCCGGCGAGTCTGGAGGAACGGATCGCTCGGGCTGAAGTTGCCGTTCCGACGGTGATCAGCAGCATTTACCGCTCCTATCTGGAAGGGCTCGAAGCGGCCGGTCTCACCGACCTGCCGGCCCTGGGGCTGGAGGCAACACGCAGACCGCTGGAAAACTGGGCCGGACGCCCCGTTTTCGTGGCCGGCTTCGACGACCTGACCGAACAGCAGCTGGTCCTGCTTACCCGGCTCGGCCGCGAGACCAGCGTCACGATCGCCCTTACCCACGAACTGGGCAACGAAGCGATGGCGGTCACCGAATCATTGCTGGGACGCCTCAAAAAGGCCGGCGCCACGGAAGGGGACCCCACCAAGCGACCGGAATCACCACGCGACCATGACCCACTGCTGTTCGAGATCGAACGCTCCTTCGGCCAGCGCGACCCGAAGGTCAGCCTGAAACCCTCGGATGCCCTGACCCTGATGAGATCCTCGGGCCGGCGCGGCGAGGCCGAGGCGGTCGGTGCCGAAATAGCCCGGCTCGTCTCGGCGGGAACGGATCCCGGTGAGATCGCGATCGCGATCGAGAGCCCGGGTGAAACCGGCCAGCCGTTTCGTGATGTGCTCGCCGAGTACCGGATCCCCGCAACGCTGGAAGCAGAGATCTCCGCCCCGGCAACGGCGGTGGGCCAGGTTGTCCTGAACCTGTTGCGAGCAACTTCGCCGGGTGGCGCACCGAACGATCTCTTCCGGTTCCTCCGCGGACCGGTCGGGGTTGACCGTGAGCTCGTGGACGAAGTCGAGTTCAGGGCAGTGAGGCAGGGCCTCGATGAGGTCGACAAGGTTGCCGGTCTGTGGCGCGACATCGCGGGGTCGCCGCCGCCCGGCTGGGATGAGATCCGGAACGGGAAGATCACCGGAACGGTGATGGCCACCGCGACCGCTGCGGCCATCAACCTGGCCTCAGAGGGGGCACTTCCCGCCTCCGGGCTCGATGTCGCGACCGAAACGCAGATGTCCACGGCAATTCGACAGGCCGCCGAGGATCTCGACCAGGCCGCCGGTGGCCAGGTGTCGGCCGCGGACCTGGTCGAAGCGCTGACCAGCGGGACGGTCAAGACCTGGTCGATCCCCACCTCACACACGGTACGTATTGCCAGTCCCTACGCGATGCGGGCAAAAAGGGTCCGGTACCTCTTCATCGCCTCGCTGCAGGAGAAAAGCCTCGGCGACGAAGGCGGCGGGGCCTTCCTCACCCGCGAAGCCCGGGCCGCAATTGGCATGCCGGCAATGACCGACCCTGAACAGCAGGAGCGCTACCTCTTTTACTCCTGCCTCTCGGTCCCCACCGGCGGGCTCTGGCTTTCCACCCGAAGCTCGGATGTTCACGGCAAGGCCGAGTTCCCTTCACCGCTGATCGGGGAAACCACGCGACTCTTCGAGAATGAAGGCCGTGGCCTGCGGTCGCTCTCCAGAACCGGATCGGACATTGTTTTCGCGGCGAGCGACGCACCGAGCGAGGACGAGCTCGCGCGCGCCCTCGCGGCCGGCTATCCCCTCCCGGACGGACTCGGGGAGACCGGCCGTTCAACCGAGGAGCGGGTCCGGCGGGCCGAAGTGATCGAAGTTGAAACCAACCAGCTCCGGTCGCTTGGATCGGAAGCAGCCCTCGCGGTACTCGCCGAAGAAAACGTCTTCTCGGCCACCGCTCTCGAAGCATTCATCGAATGCCCCTACAAGTGGTTTGTCGAGCGGGCGCTCAGCCCGGTCGAGTTCGGGCCGGAACCGGAAGCGCTGGCCCGCGGGGTCTTGATCCACGACGTCCTCGCCAGGCTCTATTCGGACCGGCCCCACCGGGTCCCGTCCGCGAAGGACCTGGACGAATGGACTTCAGCTGCCCGGAAGCTGGTGGACGAATTCGCCAAGTGCAAGGGAATCGGCCTCGGCGGCGACAACGCATCCCACCGGCTGGCCCGCCGGCGGGCCACCGTCGACATCAATCGTTTCCTCGCCCAAGAGGCTGCGCGAGGCGATTCGAAATTCTCTCCGGCGTGGCTTGAGTCCGCTTTCGGATTCGAAGGCAAAGAGGATTCCAAACCTGCCCTCAAGGTCAACGAACATTGGAGCCTGCGCGGCCGCATCGACCGGATCGATGTCTCCGAGGAAGGCGGCCACGGCATCGTTTTCGACTATAAGACCGGAAGATCTTCGTTTCGTTCCCTGGCCGAAATCAGACGCGCCGGCAAGGTCCAGCTCCAGCTTTACCTGAGAGCGCTGGAACAGGCCTGGCGGATCCCGCCGACCGCCGGCCTGTACTCGCCGGTCTACCCGGGCAACGGGCGGCCGCGCGGACTGGCCGATGCCAGCTCGAGTGGGCTGCTCGGCTACCTGAAACTCTATGACGCGGACCAAAGCGAGGAGTTCGACGCCGAGATCGAAGGCGCCGTGAAGCTCGCCGACCAGGCCGCCCGCCGCATCCTGGCAGGCGAGATCTACCATGACCCGGCCGGTTGCCGGTGTCACCTCAATCACGCGGCTGTGCCAGACCGCAAGCCTGCCACCGCGGAAGATGAAGCCAAGTGAGCGAACCTACCGGCGAACAGCAGAAGGCGATCGAAAGCAACGACCTGGACATCCTGGTGGAAGCCGGGGCCGGATCAGGCAAAACAAGAACGACCGTCGACCGCT
Source organism: Solirubrobacterales bacterium (assembly GCA_044221915.1). Classification (GTDB taxonomy): domain Bacteria; phylum Actinomycetota; class Thermoleophilia; order Solirubrobacterales; family 70-9; genus 67-14. The sequence goes on along the minus strand of JBGAOF010000028.1, from coordinate 3,031 downwards.
ACAAACGACTTGTCCGTGAGGTTGACCCTTCCGGCATCCTGGTCTTCACCTTCACCGAAAAGGCGGCGACCGAGCTGCGGGAACGGATCCGCAAGCTCCGCGCGGACAGCCATCTCGACTTCTCGATGGGCTCGGTCTGGATCGGGACTTTCCACTCGATCTGCTCCCGGATCCTCAGGGCACATTCGATCGCCGCCGGGGTCGACCCTTCCTTCGACGTGCTCGACGACGTGCAAGCCGACCGGCTCAAGCAACTCGCCTGGGAACGGGCCCTGACCGAAACAATGAAACTCCCGGAAGCCGACCTGACCCTGGCCAGGTACAGCAACTACACACTGCGGGAAGGCATCCAGGATGCCTACGAGCAGCTGCGGGCGGCCGGCCAGGCATCCCCGAAACTGTCGCCCGCGCCTCCGGCGCCGGATATCCGCTCGGACCTGCGCGACCTCCGCGAGCAGATTCCGGCCCTGCTTGAGGCCAAAGGTGTCAACGTCAACCATCGCGAAAAGCTCGGCGTCCTGATCGCCTATCTCGACTCTCTCGATGGAAAGGAACCCTCCTACCAGGACCTGAAGGATGCCTGCTTTTTCTCGGAAGCGAAGGCGCTGATCGACTTCTCCGACCAGATGGACCGGATCTGCAGAAAGGTGGCGGAGGCGGAGTTCGGCGGGCCGATCCGGGAGTTGCTCGGCAGCCTGCTCAAATTCTACGGGCAGGCGTACAGGGACCTCAAGGAACGCCGCGGCCTGCTCGATTTCGAGGATCTCCAGCTCGAGGCTCTCGAACTGCTCGAATCACACCCGGCGATCGCCGGGCGCTACCGCGAACAGTTCTCCGAAATCATGGTCGACGAGTTCCAGGACACGAACCGTCTCTAGATGAGTCTCATCGAAGCTCTCAGAGGGCCGGAGACGCGCCTGTTCACGGTCGGTGACGAGATGCAGGCGATCTACCGGTTCCGGCATGCCGACGTCGAGCTTTTCCGGCACCGCCGGCAGGGCCTCGATCCGCTGCCTCTCTCGGCAAATTTCCGTTCCGAAGCTCCGGTGATCGGCGCGGTGAACCTGATCGGTCACGCTCTCGACCGCGATGTCTCCACAATACGCAAGCCGGACGATGGCAGCGCCACATCCCATGAATTCAAAGACCTCCGGGTCGGGTTGAACCCGGACGATGGTTACGACCCGGGGGTCGAGTTTCTGCTGACTCAGAGTGGGGTCTGGCGGGAAGCCGACCTCGGGGAACTTTCCCCGGCGCCACCCGATGACGCCGAAGGCAGTGATTCGGAAGGTCAGCATGAAGCCGAGGCGCTCGCTCTCGCCCACCACATCCGGGAGGCGATCGACCAGGGTGTGCCGCCCGGCGAGATCGTGATTCTGACCCGAGTGAAAGCCCGCATGTGGCTCTTCGCGGAAGCCTTGAAGCAGGTGGGTGTCCGCCCCTATGTGGTGGGAGGTGCCGGGTTCTGGGAGAGCCGCGAGGGGGTGGATCTGCGCAGCCTGCTGCGGGTGATTGCCAATCCGCTCGATGATGATTCCCTGATCGGGACCCTGGCCGGACCGGCCTGCGGGATCAGCACCGACGCGCTCTGGCTGCTCGGGCAACGGCCAGACCGAAAGCGCCCCATCTGGCCAAGGGTCGGAGCCGCCATCAGGGGTGAGCTGCCCGAAATCGATGCCCGGGACATCGAAAAGCTCGCGGAATTCTCAGGCCTGCTGTCGGGACTGCGTGATCGACTCCCCGGCCTGCCGCTGGCGGAACTGGTTGACTTTGCCGTGACCGGTTCCGGCTATGACCTGGTCAGCCTGCGCCGGGACCCTTCCGGGGCGGGGATGGCGAACATTCGGCGGATCGCCGAGATCGCCGCCGAGTTCGAGGGCTCCGAAGGCCGTGACCTGCGGGGGTTTGTCGAATGGATCGACGCGAGCCGCAGGCTGGATTCCGAGGCGGCGGTGGCGACCGAAGACGAGGAAAGCGACACGGTCCGGCTGATGACCATCCACAAATCCAAGGGGCTCGAATTCGGCATGGTCTGCGTCGCTGATCTCGGCAAGAGGAAGCGCAGCGAGAGCGAGAAAGTGTTCTGGATCTCACCCGGAGACCGGATCGAGGATTTCCGCTTCGGCCTCCGGGTCCCGAAACCCGAAGGCGGCAACATCGACCTCTACGACTGGAAGGATTTGTCGAGCCAGGCATCACTCGATTCGACCGACGAGGAACTGCGACTCTTTCATGTCGCGATGACCAGGGCAGAACGCCGGCTGGTTCTGAGCGGCCTGGTCAACCTGGAAAAACCCCCGTCGTCGACCGAGAACAGCTCGATCGCCGACCGTCTGGCGAGGTCGCTTGACTTCGATGATCCGGAGCTATCCGAAGTCCGGGTTCCCGCCGCCGACCACCTGGAAGGAGTCCGGCCCCCGACGGCAAGCGCCGCCCGTATTCTCCGGGTATTGCCAGACCGCGCGGAGCAGTTGCGGCAGGGGCATGAACTCGCGACCCTGGACTTCACCAACGGCGAGGGCTCGCCACCCCTGCTTCGTCCCCACCTGGCTGCCTACCCGGAAGTACCCCTTTCCTATTCGGCGCTCGCGGAATACCGGGCCTGTCCGTCACGCTTCTTCGCCAAAAGGGTTCTCCGGCTCGATGATCCGAACTCCGGGGAAAGCCGGAACCGGATTCAGCTCGACCCGGGGCTTGCCCCGGCCGAGCCGGTGGATCCGACAGCTTTCGGTCTCGCCGTCCACGCCCAGCTCGAGCAACTTCCCGGGCGCCGGTGGAGACCGCCGACCGATCAAGGGATCGCCGGCATCCTGGAGGGCGAAGGGGTTGAACCGACAGCCGAAACCCTCGGCCTCGCCCGCTCGATGATTGACGGTTTCCTGGGTTCGGAACTCGCTGCCGAGCTGGAGGGACACCGGGCCGACCCGGAGGTCCGCCTGCTGGTCGATGTGGACGGCGTCATCATTCGCGGATTTGCGGACCTGCTCGTTCGGGACCTCGAAACCCCGATGATCCTGGACTACAAGACAAA
>JBGAOF010000027.1:0-14893 GCA_044221915.1 Solirubrobacterales bacterium | reverse complement strand
TCACCTTCGGGCTGATCTGCTTCCAGATCGCCTTGGGCGTGACCCAGTGGCTGCTTCATCTTCCGGCCGGCCTGGTCTGGCTTCATGTCGCCACCGCCACTCTGCTGTGGCTCGCGGTGCTCTGGTCGGTTGCGGCCGCCGGCCAGCTGGTGCCGGGCAGCAAGTGGGCCCTGAGGCGGCGGCCGGAAGCACCGGCCGCGCCAGCCGCATGACCTAGGCGGTCAGTTCCGCCGCTGCCTGTGCGAGTACCTCGGTGTGGGCGTCGACGTCGGCGGTGGATGTCTGCGGGCACATCAGGGCCATCATGTGAAAGGGGGTCATCAGGATGCCGCGATTGAGCATGTAGATATGAAGCAGGGCATCGAGTGCCGCATCGAAGGCATCCGACGCGGCTTGGCCCGACCTTGGCCGCTCGGCCCCCAGCATGTATTCGGCACGGCAGCCCAGCCGGGTGACAGTCCAGGCCAGACCGGCATCGTCTATCACTGCCTGGACTCCCCGCTCAAAGCGCGCGCCCATACCAATCATGTGTTCGAAGGCCTCGTCGGTCAGGACCTCCTCGAGGGTCGCCCGGGCCGCAGCCATGGAAAGGGCGTTGCCGGCGAGGGTACCGCCGACGCCGCCGACGTCGGCCGCTTCCCAGACTGTCTTCTCCAGCACCCGCCCGGCCATCTCGCCGGTCATCCCGTAGGCACCCGTGGGGATCCCCCCCGCGATGGGTTTGCCGATTGTGATCAGGTCCGGTTCGAGTCCATGGGCTGCCGTGTAACCACCGGGACCGCAGCAGAAGGTGTGCGTTTCATCGATGATCAGCAGGGTTTCCTGTTCCCGGGTAAGCCGCCGCAGCGCTTCCAGAAAGCCCGCCTCGGGCAGCACGATCCCGATGTTGGTCAGGGCCGGCTCGGCCAGCACACAGGCCACATCACCTTGAGCGAGTTCTCTCTCCAATCCCTCCACATCGTTGAACTCGACCACTCTGGTCGTCTCGCTGATCGGAACTGGCGGGCCGATGTTGCCGATCCGGTACGCCGGCTTTCCGTCAACCAGACGGGCGACGGTCTCGTCCACTGACCCGTGGTAGCAGTGATTGAAGACCAGCACCTTGTCGCGCCCCGTTACCTCGCGGCAGAGGCGGATTGAAAAGCGGTTTGCGTCACTGGCCGAGAGTGAAAACTGCCAGTGGGCCAGTCCGAAACGACGTGTCATCTCTTCGCCAAGCGGGAGTGCATCCTCGCTGGGCAGCATGGTCGTGATTCCGCGCCCGAGCCGGCGGCTTGCGGCGGCGACCGTCGGCTCCGGTGAATGGCCGGTCATCGCACCTGTGTCACCAAGACAGAAATCGATCATCGAGTTTCCGTCCACATCGGTCAGCCGGTTGCCGCTGGCCGCTTCAAAGAAAACCGGAAAGGACCCTGGCCAGCGGGTCATCCAGTTCATCGGAACTCCGGAAAGAAGTGCTTCACCCGACCGTTCGTGGATCTCCCTTGACCGGGGATGGGCAACCTCGAAAGCCTCCAGTTCCCGGTTCATCAGATCCTTGATCCGATCGCTCGAAATTGTCTGAAATGCTGATGGAGCGGGCATTTGCGGCGCTTTCCTTCCTCGGGTTTCCAGAGACTGCACTTGACAGAGTAGCCGGATTCTGTTGTTTTGTGGAATGATCCAACAAAGCAAGAGAAGAAATGAATCCAAGGAGAACCCGTCAATGACTCTCGTCTCACCCGTTATCACCGGCATCGCCGCCCGAGAGGTGCTCGACTGTCGCGGCCTGCCAACCCTGCAGGTAGACCTCGAGCTCGATGAGGTGATTTCGGCCACTGCCGACGTCCCCTCCGGCCGCTCGACCGGAATCAACGAGGCATTCGAGCTGCGTGACGGCGGCAGTCGTTTCGGCGGTTTCGGCATGCTGAAGGCGGCCGCGAACGTGACCGGTGAAATCGCCGACGCCCTTATCGGCCAGCCCCTGGTCGACCAGCGCACGCTCGACCAGTGCCTGATCGATCTCGACGGAACCGAAGACAAGAGCCGCCTGGGTGCCAATGCGATCCTCGGTGTGTCTCTCGCCGCCGCCCGGGCGCAGGCCGAGGCTCACGGATTGCCGCTCTACCGTTCAATCAGCTCGAACGCCCACATTCTTCCGGTGCCGCTGGTCAATCTCATCAACGGTGGCAAACATGCCTCCAACGACCTCGATTTCCAGGAATTCATCGTCATTCCGGTCGGGGCCGATTCCATCCTCGAAGCGCTTCAGATCTCGACCGAAGTCAACCTGGCCCTGGCCGGGATCCTGCTCGAGCGGTACGGCAAGCCAGCGCTCAACACCGGTGACGAAGGCGGCTATGCCCCGGCGATCAGCGACCCTCGCGAGGCCCTCGGGCTGCTCCACGAAGCGGTCGATGCCGCCGGTCACAAGGGCCGCTTCCGCTACGGACTCGACTGCGCCTCCAGTCATTACTTCGACGAGGCCGGCGGAACCTATCTGGTGGCCGGCGAAAAGCGGGACCGGAACAAGATGATCGACCTCTACAAGGAGCTGATCGCTGATTTCGATGTCGTGACGATCGAAGACCCGCTCAATGAAGAGGACTTCGAGGGGTTCGCCGAGATCACGCGGGAAACCGGGGTTCAGATCGTCGGTGATGACCTCTTCACCACCAACCCGGCCCGCCTCGCCAGGGGCGTCGCTCAGGGTTCCGCCAATTCCCTGCTCTGGAAGTTCAACCAGATCGGCACCCTCTCGGAAGCGCTGGATGCGGCTGAGATGGCCCACAAAGCCGGCTACTCGGTGGTTGTCTCGGAGCGTTCCGGTGAAACCGAGGACCCGATCATCGCCGACCTCGCGGTTGCCCTTGGCGCAGGGCAGATCAAGACAGGCGCACCGGTCCGCGGCGAACGGACCGCAAAGTACAACCGCTTGATCAGGATCAGCGAGCAGCTGGGCGAAAACGCCACCTACCCGGGAGACGTGTTCGGATCATGAAAGGGCTCCGACCGGATCCGGAAAGAACCTTCGGGATTGGTTGATTGTGGAATAATCGAACACTATGACTGAGAATCTGCCTGACATTGGAGTTCGAGTTTCCCCCGTTTCAACCGTCGAAGCGGCCGCAAACGCCCTTCGGGAACTGATTCTCGACGGCAACCTTGAGCCGGGCGCGAGACTGCGGGAGCATGACTTCGCCGAACGTCTCGGCATCGCCCGTCACTCATTCCGGGCCGCGACCCAGATCCTGATCGGCGAAGGACTGCTCAAGCGGGAACCCCACCGCGGGGTCGAAGTGGCGGTTCTGGCCGCCGCTGACGTCGCCGACATCTTCAAGCTCCGCGAAGCGCTCGAGATCGAGGCGGTCCGGATCGTCACCCAGGCCGGCGTGGTGCCCGCCGGGGCCCAACGGGCCGTGACCGAGATGTCGGGGCTTTCCGCAGACGCACCCTGGCGGGATGTGGTCTGGCCCGACCAGCGCTTTCACCGGGCGATCGTTGACGCGACAAGCAGCGCCCGGCTCGCGCGGGCCTACCAGGGTCTCCAGTCCGAAATCGTGCTCTGCCTGGCCCAGTTGCGCCCGGTCTATGACGCACCGTCCGAGGTTGCGGCCGAACATGAGGAACTGCTCGAACCGATCATCGCCGGTGATGTCGACCGGGCCGAGCGGCTTTTCAGAACCCACCTCCACGAGGCCGCCGACAACCTGATCGGACTCCACCGGGCCCGCAGCCAGGAGACGGAATCGAGCGCCTGATGGCAACCGCCGCGCGAAATACAAGGGCCTCGATCCGAAACCTCGAACAGCTCTGCTCGCGCGGCCTGACAGGCCTCAGGCGGGACGCTCTCGAAATCGCGCGTACCGGTCTCGCCGCCTGTGACGGAGGGGCAGCAACCCGGGAGGCCGTGAGCCTGACCCCGGATGGAGTGATGATCGACGGCAAGGAGCATCACCTCCGGGAAGACCAGCGCCTGTACGTGCTGGGGGCCGGCAAGGCGACCCTGCCCATCGCCGAATCGCTCGAGGATGTTCTCGGCGACCGGATCGACGCCGGAGTGGTGATCCTGCGCCGGGGCGAATCCGCCGATCTCAAGTTCATCGATTCCTACATTGCCGACCACCCCTTGCCCACCCGGGAATCGGTCGAAGGAGCGATTCACCTTGAGGAACTCGCGGAAGAGGCGCGGGAGGGTGACCTCGTTATCGCCTGTTTCACCGGCGGTAGCTCCGCCCTCGCCTCGCTGCCCCCGGACGGCGTCACCTTCGAAGACAAGCGGCGACTTCACGAACTGCTGCTCGGCTCGGGAATGCCGATCTCCGAAGTCAACACTGTCCGAAAGCATGTCTCCACGGTGAAGGGAGGACGACTGGCCGCCGACATCGCCCCGGCCCGCATCGTCAACCTGACGATCTCCGATGTGGCCGGCGATGTGCATGACCTTGTGACCGACCCCTCGGTCCAGGACACCTCAACGGTGGGCGATGCCATCGCCGTGCTCAAAGACTACGGGATCTGGGAGCAAATTCCGGAATCCGTGATCAACCACCTCCAGTCACCGGCCGCGGAATCACCCGACCTCGGCGGCATCGAGATCCATACCTCAATGCTGGTAACAGGAATCGGCGTCTGCGAGGCAATGGTGGCCGAATCCCGAAAGCGTGGTTACCAGGCGGTGACTCTCACCACCACGCTGGAGGGTGAGGCCCGAGAAATGGGACGCTTTATCGCCGACATGGCCCGCTCCAGTGCATCCGCGGGCTATCCCTTCGAGCCGGGCACCGTGATCCTCGGCTGCGGAGGTGAAAACGCGGTGGCGATTGGCAGCTCAGGATCCTTCGGCGACGGAGGCCCCGGCCAGGAAGCCACGCTGGCGGCAGCACTGGTTCTCGCGGACCAGCCGGTCGCGTCCCTGTTCATGGACACGGACGGCTCCGACGGCGGGACCGATGCGGCAGGCGGGATCTGCGACGGAAAAACCGCAGCACGGGCCATCGAGCTTGGACTCGACATCCGCCAGGACCTGCTTGGACACACCTCCCGCGAACCCCTCCGTCAGCTCGGCGACCTGATCGACACCGGCGCCACAGGAACCAACGTCAACGACCTTTTTGTCACCGTGGTCGGGAAGGAAACGATTTGATAACCCTGACGGGCCTGACCAAGGTATTCGGCGATGCGACGGCAGTGAACGGCATCGACATGGAGATCGCGGACGGGGAGTTCTTCTCGATGCTCGGCCCCAGCGGTTGTGGCAAGACCACGACGCTGAGGATGATCGCGGGCTTCGAGGAACCCACTTCTGGCCGGATCGAGCTGGCCGGCAAGGACGTCACCTGGACTTCACCGCGACGGCGAAACGTCAACATGGTCTTCCAGAACTACGCGCTCTTTCCGCACATGACGGTACGGGAGAACGTCGAATTCGGCCTGAGAATCAAGAAGCTCGGCAAGGCCGAAGCCAGCGGGCGCATTGAACGGATGATCGCGGCCGTCCGGATGGAAGGCTTCGAATCACGCCATCCGGCCCAGCTTTCAGGAGGGCAGCAGCAACGGGTGGCCCTCGCCCGGGCCCTTGTCAACCAGCCGGAAGCCCTGCTGCTGGACGAACCGCTCGGGGCCCTCGACCTGAAACTCCGCAAGGAGATGCAGCTCGAACTGAAGTCCATCCAGCAACAGACCGGCACGACCTTCGTTTACGTCACCCATGACCAGGAAGAGGCCCTGACCATGTCCGACCGGGTCGCCGTAATGAATGGTGGAAACGTCGAGCAGGTTGACGATCCCCGCAGCCTCTACGAACAGCCCCGCTCCGAGTTTGTCGCCGACTTCATCGGCACCTCGAATCTGCTCACGATCGAAGTCGACGAGCGCGAAGGAGACATCGCGCGTTCCAACTTTGGTGATGGCCTTCAGATCACCTGTCGCGAGGGCAGCCGGCGAACCGACACCAGAACGATCACCGTGAGGCCGGAGAAGATCAACGTACACGCCACGCCCGTGGAGCCCGGCCAGGGGTCCCAGGTCCGGGGCCGGATCGCCGAAAACGTGTACCTGGGCTCAATGACCAAATTGATCGTCGAGCTGGACCGCGGCGACAGGCTGATCGTCCACGAACTCAACGATGACAACGCGGGCCCGGTGGAGCCCGGAACCGGGGTCTACCTCAGCTGGGGGATTGATCACAGCTTCGTGATCGACCCTGACGCAGGCCATGCCGAACCGGTGGCTGGTCCGGCGTGAAGCGGCGTCGCCAACCGCTGAAGGCGCCGTCCGCGCTGCTTGTGCTCGCACTTTCATCGGTCCTGGCGGCCTGTGGAAGCACCGGCACCACCGACACTGCCCCGGCACCGGCCGATCCCGGTACACCGGCCACCGGCACCCTGCGGGTGTTCTCCTATGAAGACTCGGTGACCCCGGAAATGATGGATCCCTTCCAGGCCCGGAATCCGGACCTGGAAATCAAGACAGCAACCTTTGACTCCGACAGCGAAGCCGCGGCGAAACTGGCTGGTGGCTTCCAGGCAGATGTGGTTGAGGTCTGTCTCGACGAGGCCCAGCCCCTGCTCGAACGCGACCTGCTGCGCCCGATCGACACGGACGGAGTCACCGGCTGGGACAACCTCGCCTTCAATGATTCCGACGGCATCCGCCAGGACGGCAAGGTGATCATGGTTCCGCTTTCGGCCGGGCCGGAGGGAATCATCGTCAATACAGATGAAGTAGACCGGCCAGTCAACTCCTACGCCGACCTGTTTGACCCCGAATTCGACGGCCGGGCCGCGCTTGAGGGCGATTATGCGTTGCCGCCGATCGCGGTCAGCGCCCTCGCCATGGGCATCGAAGACCCGATGAACATGGACCAGAAGGAACTCGACCGGGTCAGTGATTTCATGATGGAGAACCGGGATCACTTTCGTGCGCTCTGGCGTTCGGACTCGGACCTCGTCAACCTGTTCAAGTCAGGCGAAGTCGTGATCGCCGACGGAAACAGTGCCCAGGCCAAGCGGATGAAAGAAGCGGGGCTGCCGGTCCAATGGATCGCCCCTGCGGAAGGCACGCTCTCCTGGGTTTGCGGATTCGGGATCAGCTCCAGGGCGGAGAACATCGACGCCGCGTACAGGCTGATCAACTGGCAGGCCTCCGCGCCGGCACAGGCAATCCGCGGGGAAAACGGCTATGTGGTCACCAACCCCGCCGCGATGCCTCTTATCCCCGCGGCCGAGCGCAGCACCGCAAACCCCGCCAGCCTTGCCAACGCGATCCCCGAAACCTATCCCCCGCTCTACGACCAGTGGGTGAGGACATTCGAGACTTTCCAGGCAGGTTGACCGAAACCCCCGCACAGGAACAAGGAGAGGCATGACACCAACCCGGAAATCAATCACTCTGATCGCATTGCTGCTCGTGATGCCGGTCCTTGCTGCCTGTGGCTCGGGCGGAGGCGACACCTCGGAGGCGACCGCACCGAGCAAGTCCGAGGCCGCCAAGCCCGCTACCGGGACACTTCGCCTCTTCGCCTACGACGACACGGTCACCGACCAGCAGCTCGATCCGTTCCGTAAGGAAAACCCCGACCTTGACCTGAAAGTCGCAACATTCAACTCGAACGAGGAAGCTGCGGCCAAGCTCGCCGGCGGCTTTGAAGCCGATCTGGTCGAGGTCTGCCTCGATGAAGCCGAGCCGCTGCTCCAGCGCAAGCAGCTCCGGCCGATCGACACGTCGGGAATCACCGACTGGAAAGACCTCGCGTTCCGCGACCAGCCACAGGTCCGCCAAGACGGCAAGGTGATCATGGTTCCGCTCTCGGCCGGGCCTTACGGGATCATCTACAACACCAGCGAAATACCCGAAGGCGTGAACTCCTACGAGGAGATGTTCAGCGACAAGTACTCGGGGCGAATGGCAGTCGAAGGCTCCAGCGCCGTCGCTCCGCTCGCAGTCGCCGCTCTGGCCCTCGGCTTTGAGGACCCGTTCAACATGGATCAGGAGCAGCTCGACCAGGCCAAGCAGTTCCTGATCGACCACAGGGATGGCATTCGCAGCTTTCCCGACTCGGATTCCGACATGGTGAACCTGTTCAAGACCGGTGAAGTCGTGGTCGCCAACGGCGGTCGCGGCACGGCCCAGGACATGCAGGACGAAGGGCTGCCCGTCGAATGGGTCGCCCCCGCCGAAGGCACCTGGTCCTGGATCTGCGGCCTCGGCATCACATCGAAGGCTGAAAATACGGATGCGGCCTACAAGCTGCTCAACTACTACGCCTCGCCCGAAGCCCAGGCGATCTCGGCCGAAAACGGGTTCGTGATCACAAACCCGAAGGCGCAGCCCCTGATTCCGAAGAAATACCGGGCAACCTCGGATCCGGCCAGCATCAAGGGCTCAATTCCGCTCACCCAGCCCGACGACGTCGAGGCCTACACCCGGGCCTGGCAGGAAGTCCGTTCCGGCTGATCCAGGTGCCACTCTCGCGCCGCATACAAAGGGCAATCCCGAATGCCCTCAGCGTTGGCATCACCGCTCTGGTGCTCATGGTGCTGTTCGGACCTGTCCTGCTGCTGGCGCTGTTTTCGTTCAATGACTCCACGGTGATCTCGCTTCCCTGGGAGGGATTCACCACCCGCTGGTACTCGGAGGCGCTGAACAACGACGGTGCGATGACGGCGATCGGCAACTCCCTGATGGTCGCTTCGATCGTCACCGTCGTGTCACTGGTGCTCGGAACCCTCGCTTCCTGGGGCCTGACCCGGATCCCCTTTCGGGGCAGGCCCCTGGTAGCGGGGGTTCACGGTGCCGTCCTCGTTGTTCCCTGGCTGATCATCGGGGTGGCCGGATTGATCTTCTTCTCACAGATCGCCATGGCACTTTCGCTGGAGACGATCGTCCTGATGCACATCGTGGTGACCTTTCCCCTCGTCGTAGCCGTCGTATCGGCCGGATTGATCCGGTTCGACCCCTCACTTGAGGAAGCTGCGATTGACATGGGGGCCAGCCAGCTCCAGATGATGCGCTACATCGTCCTCCCCCAGATCGCCCCCTCCCTCGCGGCGGCGGCGATCTTCGCTTTCGCCTGGTCTTTCAACAATTTCGAGATCAGCTTCTTCACCGGTGGATTCGAACAGACCTTCCCGGTCTGGGTTTACGGCGTGCTCCGTCACTCATCCAACCTGCCCGTGGTAAACGCCGCCTCGACCGTGATCGCCCTGGCCCAGGTGATTCTGGTCTTCGGACTCTGGTACGGCATGAAGGTCATGACCAGGCGGCGCGGCGGAACCGACCGTGAAGCAGCCGAGATGATCACCGGGGCGGTGCGCTGATGGGCGTGCCCGTCGCTGAAATTCCGACCGTCACCGGCGAGCGGCCGGGACGGTTCTCGAGGCTCCTGCGGCCGCTGGCCTTCATGAGCCTCCCGACCGCGGTTCTGATCCTGCTCTTCCTCGTGCCGATGGGAATCCTCGTCTACTTCAGCTTCCAGTACGGCGACCTGACCGGAAATTCCGGCTTCACCCTCACCAACTTCACCGACATCCTCTCGGATCCTCTCTACCGGGAGATCGCCCTGACAACTTTCGAGATCGCAACGATCGCGATGGTCGCGCAGTTGATTGTCGGCATCCCCCTGGCCTATGTGCTCGCCTACAAGGCCGGCCGCTTCGAGCTGCCGTTGCTGCTCGCCCTGGTCCTGGCCGACGAGCTCAACCCGATGGTCAGGATCTACGCCTGGAGGATGCTCCTCGGTCGCGAGGGGCTGATCAACGAGGCATTGACCTCGATTGGCCTGATCAACGCCCCGATCGACGCGCTTCTCTTCAACAAGTTCTCGGTGATCGTGGTCCTCTCCACCAGCTATCTCACATACACCGTGATCCCGATCTATGCTTCGATGAAGGCGGTTGACTCGGGGATGTTCGAGGCAGCCCGGGACATGGGGGCGGGCTGGTTCACAACGTTTCGCAGGGTGCTGCTTCCCCTGATCGCGCCCGGGATCTTTATTGCGCTGCTGCTGGTCTATGTCCCGCTCTTCACCGATTTCGCCGCCCCCACCCTGGTCGGCGGCACCACCGGGTACATGCTGGGCAATGTGGTGAGTGACCTCGTTCTCGAAAACGGCAACCTCAACGCCGGAGCCGCCATGAGCTTCCTGATGCTGCTCGCCGCGGCCCTCTTTTCCCTGGTTGCCTATCAGCTCAGCCGTGTCAAACAAGGAGCGAAGTGAACTACGACGCAGCGATCATCGGCGGCGGCCACAACGGGCTCGTCGCCGCCTATTACCTGGCACGCGAGGGCCTTTCGACGGTGGTACTGGAACGCAGGGATATCGTCGGCGGCTGCTGCGTGACCGAGGAGTTCGCGCCCGGCTACCGGGCCTCAACCGGAGCCTATGTGCTCAGCATGCTCCGGGAGCAGATCTGGTCGGACATGAAGCTCGTCGAGCGGGGCATAGTGGTCGATCCGGCCGGCCCTTCGCTCCACCTTTTCGCCGATGGCACCCGGCTCCAGCTTTCCGAGGACACCGGTGAAGCGGTATCCGCAATCCGGAAGCTGTCGGCCCGCGACGCTGATGCCTACCCGTCCTTTGAGGAGCACCTGGCCGAGCTGGCCGGCCTCGTCACCCCCCTGATCGACACCACACCACCATCCCCCCGGCCTGCCAGCGCCGCCGATCTGGCTTCCCTGCTCAAGGTCGGCAAACTCGCAGCGGGGAAGCGCGACTTGATCAACGAGGCGCTTTTTCTTTTCACCACCTCGGTCACCCAGTTCCTGGAGGAGCGCTTCGAGAACGAGTACGTCAAAGCGGCGATCGGCTGGCATGTGATCAACGATTCGATCGCTGGTCCTTCCAGTCCCGGTTCGGCCTACATCCTGCTGCACGACCACGCCGGCGAGGACACGGAAGCCGGGGCCCGCTCCTGGGGCTTCGTGCGAGGGGGAATCGGTCGGCTCACCGAGGCGATGGCCGAGGCGGCGCGTGAAGCCGGTGCCGAGATCAGGACCGGTGCGGAAGTGGAAGAGATCGTGGTCGAAGGCGAGCGCGCAACCGGGGTCCGCCTGGCGGATGGTGAGGTGATCATCGCCGCCCGGGTCCTCTCGAACGCCGATCCGAAAACCACCTTCCTTGGTCTGGTGCCGAAAGGTTCGCTGCCAGAGCCGTTTGCCGCCTCGGTCCGGGCATACCGTTGCCAGGGCACCAGCATGAAGATCAACCTCGCGGTCGACCGGCTCCCGGTGGCGACCGGCATGCCGGGCGAGGGTGTCCAGGGGTACCACCGGGGCATCATGGAGGTCAACCAGCCGCTGGCCGACATGGACCGGGCCCAGGCCGAGGCCCAGGCCGGCAGACCGGCCGACGACCCGCATGTCGAGATGTGCATCCCGACCGTCCATGATGCGTCGCTTGCCCCCGACGGCCACCATGTCCTGACCATCGATGTGAACTCCCAGCCCTATGAGCTGGCCGAAGGATCCTGGGATGAGATCGCCGACGAAGTCGCCGACCGGGCAATCGCCAAGCTGGAAACCTACTTTCCGGGACTGACCGGCTCCATCCTTCACCGCCAGGTGCTCAGTCCGCTTGGGCTGGAGCGACTTCTCGGCATCTCCGGCGGTCACGCCCTCCACGGAGACATGGCCTTCGACCAGCTATTCACCCTGCGGCCGGTCCGCGGCTGGTCCGAGTACCGTACCCCGGTCGAAGGTCTCTGGCTTTGTGGCGCGGGCACCCACCCGGGCGGCGGCGTGACCGGTGCCAACGGACGCAACTGTGCCCGTGAGGTATTGCGTGAAGCCCGGCGTGGCCCGGTCAAGAGACTGCTCAACCGCAAGGGCTGAGCCAGTGGCCATCGAAACAACGGCCGAGGAGCTGGAGGAAGCGACGGCGCTCCTCACCGGCCTGGTTTCTATCTATTCACCTTCCGGCGGTGAAGGCAGAATCGTCGACCGGGTCGAACGTCTTTGCCAGCGGGACGGTCTGAGTGTCCGCCGCGTTCCGGCCGAGGTCGGACGGGACAGCCTCGTGGTCGGTGCCGCCCGAAATCCCGTTCTGGCAATCGCCGCCCACCTTGACACGATCACCCCTACCTGGCCAGACGCTACCGTCGCGAGGGTTCACGACGGTGTTCTCAATGGACTTGGCGCGGTTGACGACAAGGGTGGAGTGACCGCCTGCCTGCTAGCCGCCCGCTGGCTGGCAAGGGACGGCATCGACCTTGACGCGCTCCCGGTGGTCTTCGCTTTCCCGGTCGATGAGGAATCCGGCGGCAGCGGATCCCGATCGCTGGCCATTGACCTGGCCCCCCGTTTCGCGATCGCGCTGGAAGGATCCGGCCTCAATGCCGGCACGGTCGAATGCGGGGACCTTGAGGCCTTGGTCCACGTGCGCGGGGTAAGCGCACACGGGTCGTTGACCGAGCTCGGTCGAAACGCCGCACATGCTGCTGCGGATCTCATCGCTTCTCTTGATGATCTCGGCCTTGCCTCCCACGTACATCCGGTTCTCGGCCCCTCGATGGCAAGCGTGACTGAGGTGACGACCGGAGACGGCATGAACGTGATTCCCGACACCTGCACTCTGCGCCTGCGAATCAGAATGGTCCCGGGACAGGACTTGGCTGCCACTATTTCCGATGTAGAGGCCTTCACCGCCCGTTTCGGCGGTGACGTCCAGATGGTCGAGGGCACGGTTCCCTGGGAGCTGCCGGAGGACTCTCCGCTCCGGATGGCGGTCGATGCGGCGACTCATGCCGTGATCGGCCGCCGGCCCGAGACCATCGGCGTTCCCGCCTGGACCGACGCTCACAACTTCGTCGACTTCGGCGGCTCGCAGACGATGGTGTTCGGGCCCGGATCGATCGACACCGCCCACACCCCGCAGGAGCACATTGAGGTAGGCCAGGTTGTCCAATGCGCAAAAATCTTCATGAACCTGCTCGGTCCGGAGAACATCGGCGCCATGTCCGCAGCTGAACCCCGTCCCGACCAAACTCGTTATCGGAGAGCCAGATGAATCACGAAATACTCGATCAGCTAGAACCCGAAGAACTCGACCCGGGCCAGATCCGCCTCGGCAGCCCGGAGGCCAGCGAGCTTACCCTGCTTGAGACTGCCGACGGTCACACCGCGGGCCTCTGGCAGCTCACTACCGGGGAAGTAACCGACACCGAGGTCAAGGAGTCCTTCCTCGTTCTCCGGGGCCGCGCGATCATCGAGTACGGTGACGGCCGTGCCTTCACCGTCGGGCCTGGCGACACTCACCGCTTTGAAGGCGGCGAAGAGACCACCTGGAAGGTCGAAGAGACTCTCCTCAAGGCGTACTGGATCAACTAGACCTGGGCTGGGACACCGAGCCCCACACGGCCCCAGATCCGACTCACCGAGCCAAGTCCGACTCACTGAGCCGCGTCCGACTCACTGAGAGCGGAGTTTTCAGACCTATTTGCCGAGAACTCGATTCTCGATGACGCGAGCGACGCAGGGGTCGGGCGGTTCGGGTGGCCCGGGCGGTTCGGGTGGCCCGGGCAGCGGTGGTCGGTGGCCCGGGCGGTTCGGGTGGCCGGAAGGTGTGGATCAGGCCGGGGTCGTGGCGGCCGACATCGCCGCGGCCGCACGCTCGAGGTGCTCGGGACGCATGGCCGCGGAAATCTGGGAGCGGATCCGGGCGGTCCCTTCCGGCACGACCGGATAGCCGAACCCGGTCACGAAGACCCCGCCCTCCAGCATCTTCCGGGAGATCTCGATCGCCCGGGAGGTCTCGCCGACCAACACGGGGACGATCGCGCTCTCGCCAGGGATCGGGTCAAAACCTGCCTCGCCCAGAAGTCGGCGATACTCGTCCGTGTTAGCCCTCAGCTTCGCGACCAGCCCCGGGTTGTCGCGAAGTTCGATCAGGGCCTGACGGGAACTGGCCGCGACGGTCGGCGGCAGGCCGTTCGAGAAGAGCTGCGGCCGCGAGCGCTGTTCCAGGACCCGGCAGAGTTCCTCAGGGCCGGCGACAAACCCGCCGGCGCCGCCACCGAGAGCCTTCCCGAGCGTGCCGGTGATGATGTCGATCCGGCCGTGGAGCCCGAAATGCTCGGCGGTGCCGCGGCCAGTCTCGCCCAACACCCCGAGGCCGTGGGAATCGTCCACGATCAGCACCGCTTCGTACTCCTCGCAGAGTTTGACCAGCCGGGGCAAATCGGCGAGGTCGCCCTCCATGCTGAAGACGCCGTCGGTGACCACCAGCTTGCGACCGGCATCGGCGTGCTCGATCAGGGCGGCCTCCAGGGCTTCCATGTCCGAATGCGGGTAGATGCTCTTGCCGCCCGGGCGAGCCAGTTTCATGGCGTCGATGATCGACGCGTGGTTGAGCTCGTCGGAGAAGATATGGGTTTCCTTGTCGCTGAGTGCGTCGAGGATCGCGTGGTTGGCGGTCCAGCAGGAGACGTAACTGAGCGAGGAGCCGGTGCCGAGGAAATCGGCCAGATCACGCTCCAGTTCGATATGTGGCTCGAAAAGACCGCAGATGAAACGCACCGAAGCCGTGCCCGCCCCGTACTTCTTCAGGGCCTCCACCCCGGCCTCGATCACCGCCGGATTTTCGGCCATCCCGAGGTAGTCGTTCGAAGAGAGCACGATCATCTCGCCCAGCCCCTTCAGTTTGACCTCAGGGCCCTGCGGCGACTCGTAGACCCGGAGGTCCTTGAGGGTCCCCTTCGCCTTCATTTCGTCGAGCTCGGCACCGAGCTCAGCAATCAGCATCGCGGCCGCCGTATCTGCCGGGGTCATCTTCCGAGCTCCGCGATCGACTCTTCGACCGCGGTTCCGATCCGGTCGAGCGCAGCGGCGAAGACTGCGGGCGGCATCGCAAGCGACGGCTGGATGTTCAGCGAAGTCGAACTGGAATCCGTCAGGATGCCCTTCTCGGTGGCCCGCC
>JBGAOF010000026.1:15234-15464 GCA_044221915.1 Solirubrobacterales bacterium | reverse complement strand
GTCAGTTCTGACCCGCACGATTCCCTTGGCGATCAATCCCATTCGCCGAGACGTTTCTTCCCCACCGCACTCTTCTCCTCCGAAGACCTCCGGAGTGTCGATTCCCAGAAGCCTGACCCGGTAGAGCTTTCGGCTGCCAAGTCTCCGAACGTCGATCGTGTCTCCGTCCACGACGTCAACCACCCTGGCATTGAAAACGAGGACTTTCGTTCCGTCGTTTCCCCCGCCTT
>JBGAOF010000026.1:0-15224 GCA_044221915.1 Solirubrobacterales bacterium | reverse complement strand
CACGGCAGTGAGTCGCATGCCTTCCCGTCACCATCAGCATCAAGCCCGTGTGGGTCACCAGGCGTCAGGTGTTTCTGCGCTTGGGCCTGATTAGAGAAATCCGAACAATCTAGGTCCGCCGCCTGCGAACCCGTAGGCAGCAATGCGAGTGCCAGCAGACCAAAGACGAGACCGCCTAGATACCGCAACTCTCTCCCTTCGTGGCTTCCTTTCCAAACCCGACTCTACCTCTAAAGGGTCGAGGTCTTCAGCATTTTTTCGCCAACCACCAGCGAAGCATTCCCCCTTTGCGCAGCGACCTCATCGCTCAGCGCTGTTGGCTGGCGATCATTTCAAGGATCCGCATTACAGCCTCTTGGGCTCGTTCGGGTGGCCAAGACTCGGGATCCTCGAGCGATGAGAGGTAGTAGCCGCGGAATGCCAGGAAAAGGGCATCGGCGACCCAGTCGTCTTCGCCTGCCTCATGGACGACGGCCTTGATGAACTCGTACTCGCCGTGGGCCTGGTTCTGAACCGTCTCATCGCCTTCGGCTTCGGGTGGATTTCCGGCGAGGGAGTCAATCCAGAGGGCACGGATCGCGTCGTCGTAGTTGTTGGTCTGAAGCGACCACCCGGCGAGCGCCTTGAGCTTTTCCATCCCCTCCTTGCCGTCAAGGGCATTTGCGAGATCTTCAGCCCAGTTGGTTGAAACGAAGGCGAAGGCGTTGAGGAGAAGGTCGACTCGGGTGGGGACGTACTTGGTGACGAGTGTGGTTGAGCCACCGAGTTTCTTCGCAACCGCTCGGACGGTGACGCCACCCGCGCCTCCAGCTCGGGCGAGTTGCAGGGTCGCTTCGGCGATCGCGTCGAGGCGTTCCTGCACGTTGATCTCGGGTGGCATCCCCAGCAGCCTACGCGGTGGTTTCTCCGCGCAGGCTGCCGGGTTGCCCATTGCTACTTGGCTGTGGAACCGTCCGGTCCCTTGCCCTTCGGCACCGAGAAGGTGCTGCTGCGGCACGGCTGACGCAGCAGCGTGTCGCAGGCAGGCCTCGGTGTCTTGATGCCACCGACCTGCATCAGTCCAAGCACGAGCTTGGAGTTCCGATTCGGTCCGTGGAACACCTTGATCTTGGTTTCGTCACGCGGGCCTTCGAATCCGTATCCACCGGTGGTGCTCGGCGTATCAAGGAGAACCCTGATGCTCGAGCCCTTACGGAAGATGTGGGCGAACTGCATGATCTCGACTCGTCCGTAGACGGGCTTTGAGTCCTTCAGCATCTGAACCGCGCCCTTCGTCCTCTTCAGGAACGGAAGGGTCGGGGTCGAGAGCTTCTTGTCGAGCGCCCTTTCGGAGAGACGCAACCAGCCACGATTGACAAAGACTTCCTTGCCGTCAGGTCGTACTTCGGTGATGGTGGCCTGAATGTCGGCGTCAGGAGTCGTTGCCGACACCCAGAGATCGACGCTGGCCGGACCCTGGAACGTGAGGGTCCGCTGGAGCGGAGCGGTGGTGAAAGCGACCGTTCCGTTCGGGTTCGGGGGATCCTCCTGCCAGTCCGTGTCGCCGGGTTCGGCGTAGTCCGGATTGACGTTCGGGCTGACCGTCGGGAAGTCGTACGACGAGGCCGGTTCCGACTTCTTCGGCTTGTTCGTGGTCAGGCGACCGTTCGAACGAAGCGAGAGGCGAAGAGGCTTCACCTTGATCGGCAGACTCTTCCTGGTCAGGACCGTTCCGGGGGTGGACTTCCGAAGATCACCGCTGTCGGTCGATGAACCGTCGGGGGTTTTGGTGTCCATCCAGAGACGGACGTGCGGCTTCTTCTCGAAACCGTTCTTCTTGCCCTTCACGTACCGGTCGAAGAACGGAATCAGCATCGCCTGCCACCGGTCCGCCATGTAGATGTCGTGCGGGCCGTTGGTGCCGACGAGGTAGGACCTCTTCGGATCGAGGCGGTTCTGGTAGTAGCCCGCTCGAGGTCCGGTCGCTTCGTCCTGCCAGACAACCATCGAGATGACCGCGGCCTTGATCTTGTGGACCTGACGCCAGACGTGATTTGTCCGACCGGGTTTGTTGTCGACATGTGGACGCTCGACACCCTCTCGATAGGGGCTGACGGCGTTGAAACCGGCATTGTGGGCGGCGATGTTGTCAATGCACTTGGTGTCGCCTTCAACTTCTGCGCTGGTCTTGGCGGCGTTCCACCTTTGCTGGATGAAGAGACCCCAGCCGTAGGGGAATAGCCAGTTGGTCACACCGCCCGGGCTGGCGACGTCGCGCCACTGATCGGTCACGGCCATGCCGGGAGCGATCGCCTTCAGGTGCGGAGGATTGTTCACCGCAGTCAAGATCTGACTTAGCCCCGCATACGACCAATTCGCCATTCCGACTTTGCCGTTCGACCACGGCTGATCGGCCGTCCATTCGACTGCGTCGTATCCATCGGTGCCCCACTTCTCTGAGAACAGGCTGAAGTCTCCAGCCGAGCAACCGGTTCCGCGCATGTTCACGCCGATCACGGCGTATCCAGCCTTGAGCAGCTTCGCGTCAAGCTCGGGGTCCATGGTGGTGTTGCCGGCCTGGTAGGCGGTGCCACCGATGCTGCCCGGGTCATATCCCGAGTAGTTCATGATCGTTGGAAACGGGCCGTCGCCGGGCGGAAGAAGGACGCTGTACTTCAGGTCCATTCCGTCGCGGGCGTCCATGTACCCGGTCAGACGCTTCGCCCATGGGTCGGCCGCCCTCGCGGTCGAACTGATTGCCAGCACCCCGATCAGGGCGATGGCCAGAAAAGCCACCCAGGCCCACGCGCTCCCTAGAGCTGCGGGTCGGGTTTCGAGTCGCTTCGAAACCATAAATCTCTCCTCCTAGAAAACAGTGTTGTCTTAAATATACAACAATGTTGTCTAACGTGAGTTTCGTGCCCGACATCCCGCCACAAAGCCCCCTGAAGGAGTCGACTCCATGGGTTTCCGCTTGAGCACTGCCGTTGAACCCACCGGTGACTGGGGAACCCCGATTTCAAGTCTGTCGGTTTCGAACAGAGCACCCCTCTCAGGTGTGTTTGTTTTCGCCAGCCTCAGGCAGGAAAGTCGAATCTACGATGGCCCCTTCGTACATCGGAGAGGGGGAAGTCGGTGAACCGGGTCGGCCCAGACCACGGAGTTGAGAGTGAAGTTCGGTACGACCTGCCGGATCCTTTTGGTGATTGGACCGATGAACTCCGTCCCGCGATTCATCAGGTCGCCCGAGACATCGAAACTCAGATCGACGCGATCGCGAAGGGAACCGCCGCGGTCATCGGAGGCGGGATCGACGAGTACCAGGCCGAGACCATCAATTCGCTGCTTGGTGAGGTCGAAGCGATCGTTCGGGTGAACCTTCACCTGTTCGTGAAGATCATCCTCGAGGAGAGGATGCCGGTCCCCCAGGAACTCACCTTCGTCTCGGAGTTGGTGACGGTTCGCGTGAAGCAGGGACTCTCGATGGAGAGCATCCTTCAGGCGTACCGGATCGGCCACCGGGTTTCATGGGAAGCCGTCCTCCGCATGGCCGCCCGTCAGGAAGAGAGCGAAAGGATCGCCCAGGCGATGGTTCGTCCGTCGATGAACTTCATCGACGTTCTGGTCATCACCATCGCCTCGACTTACCTGCGAGCCAGCCAATCCTCAGAAGCCGACCGGGAGGCCGACGCCCGCACCGTGGTCGAAGCCATCCTGAGTGGAGAAAAACCCGAACCTGTATTCCCGGGTTCGCAGGCGTGGATGCGACGACTCTCCGAGGGTCCTGGCTTCCTTGTCGTGCGAGGCCAAGTCGGCGACACGATCGGAAACGCTCAGCCGATCCGTCGGATAGCCGCAACGATTGGGCAACTCGGAGTTTCGAGAGGCCGAAGCGCGGTGATCATTCCGTTCGAGCAGGGACTGATCGGGTTCCTCGAGATCGATACCGAAGGAGTAGATCCCGTCTGCGAGCACCTCATCAGCGTTCACGCTTCGATCGAGGCCGAAGCCGGCCGACAAGTGTTCCTCGGCGTCGGGCTCCGATGCCAAGAGGTAGGTGATGCCCCGCGGGGACTTCGCGAAGCCGAAGAAGCACTGGAAATGACGCGACCGGATCGACCCGTCATCGCTCTTTCACAGACTCCAGTTTTCCTGCACCTGATGGGCCAGACGCACCCGACGATCGAAAGTGTCGTGGCCGAACGCATGAAGGAACTGACCGCTGTCGATCGGCGGTTAGCCGGTGAACTCAGCCGCACCGTCCTTGCCTACGCGAAGGCGAATCAGAACGCGAGAGTCGCGGCCGAGAGCCTCCACTGCCACGTCAACACAGTCAAGAACCGTGTTCGAAAGATCAAAGAACTGACTGGTCTCGATCCCAACAACTTCGAGAACCTGGTCGACCTGGTTACCGCCCAGGAAATCCTCTCCCAGTCCAACAACTAGATCCTAAAAGTGCATTGAGGAAGGACCTGCCTTGGGCGGGCCCTTCCTCGGGAGGGAACTGCTTGAGGGAGACTGGAAGACGGAGGACGAGGAAACCTTTTGGGGCAAATCGCTTGTTCGCGTCGGCCGACCATTCGTCCAGGTTCCCAGGGAACCGTCTCCGTTCCAGAGATTCGAATCTTGCCCCAGCCTGGCAACACGGTCAATGTGCGTGATCGACACGTTCCGGCTTCGGTCTCTGTCCGAAAGACCCACAGAAACAAGAAGGGCCCGGCAATGCCGGGCCCTTCCAGTTCACTTGGGATGAACCTACTTGCGCTTCTTGATCTTCAGGTTCACTGCGGTGCTGCCGGTGCCGGCATTGGCCGAGCTCACCTTGAGGGCAATCCGGGCTGAACCCTTTGCCTTCTTGGTCGTCTTGACCTTGATCATGGCGACCTTCGTTGAGCCAGCGCCGACCGTGCCGACGTTCGCGCACTTGGGCGCCTTGACGGTGCTCTTGGCCTTGCGCGGAACCGTCGCGCAGACCTTGACGCCGGTCGCGTCGGCCGTGCCGGTGTTGTTCACGGTGACCAGCACCGTGACCGCTCCACCAGCGTTGACCTTGGGTGACTTCGGCTGAACGGCTCCCACCTGAATGGAAGCGCTGCCGGGTTCGACTACTTCGCCGAACGTGGCGACGACCTCACGGTCTCCACCGAGCGTTACCTGGCAGTCACCGGTGCCGGAGCATCCTCCGCCGATCCAGCCGGTGAACGTTGAGCCGGACTCGGGCGTTGCGGTCAACGTGACCTGCGTGCCTTCGTCCAGATCGACTGCGCACGTGGTGCCGCAATCGATGGCGCCCGCGGCGCCCGACACAGCGCCGGTTCCAGCACCTGACTTAGTAACGGTCAGGGTGCGCTGCTCGGGAGCAGTAGCGGTGACCGACCATTCGTGTTCGGACACGGGACCCGAACCCCGGGCGTTCATTGACCGCACCTCGAAGGTGTGATCGCCGACGTCCAGGCCGGAGTAGCTCTTGCTGCTCCAAGCACTGCCTTCGGTTCCGCAGGCTTCGAATGCGTCGCCGTCCAGGCTGCATTCGAGGCCGGCACCCAGGGTGTCGCCCTGGCCGAACTCGAACGTGAACGTGGCCGATGTGTCCGTCGTGGACGCGTCGGGTGCGGTAACGATCCGAGGCGCGATGCTCGGGGCGTCATCGCCCGCATGCTCGGTTCCTTCCGGAACCGGGATCGTGTTCGTGCGGCATGTCTCGCTTACGACCGAACCACAGGCCGGAAGCGGCGAGTCCACACCACCACGTCGAAGCAGTCCGAAGACCAGTGACGACGGGTGCTCAGGATCCGTGTGGATCTTGATCGTGGTCGGATCGGTCGGGCTCCTGAAGCTCCATCCACCGGTGTTGCTCGGCGCATCAAGCACGACTCGAATGCTCGAGCCCTCGCGGAAGATGTGCGAGAAGCGGTAGATCTCCAGACGGCCAAGGACCGGCTGGTCATCGGTCAGTGGAGCGTACGCTGCGCTGGTTAGCTTCTGGTACGGCAGGAGTTCCGACGAGCGAAGCGGATCTTGCGCTCGGTCGGAAAGCCTCAGCCAGCCACGCTGGATGTAGGTTTCCGAACCGTCCGGACGCACCTCGGTGATGGTGGCCTGGATGTCTGCATCCGGTGCCGTCGATGACGAAACCCACATGTCGAGACTGGCCGGACCGTAGAAGGTCAGGTCGTCTGCGAGCTTGGGGGTGGTGAACGACGTGCTTCCGGTCGGAGACACGGCAGCGGTTGCCCACTGGCTGGTCCTCGGGCCCGGAGTCGGGTAGCTGTAAGTGCGACCCTGCTCGCCGGCGGCTGCCGGTTCCGAGGTCATCGACCCGTCCGCATGCAGCGAGAACCGCAGCGGGTCAACTTCGACCGGCAGACGTTCATCGGTGATTACCTCACCGGGCTGCGCCGTACGGTTGCTTCCCGACGTCGTCTCCTGCCACAGCTGGACTCGAGGCTCCTCATCGAAGCCGTTGTCTTCACCGTTCACGTAGTGATCGAAGAACCGGATCATGTGATCCTGCCAACGATTGTTCGTGTACATGTTGTGGGGACCATTGGTTCCCACCATGTAGGTGGTTTCAGGATCCAGCTTCTCTTCGAAGTAGCCCTGACGCGAGCCGGTGGACTCGTCCTGCCAACTGATCATCGACATGACCGGAACCTCGATCTGATCGACGAAGTTCGAGCGGTTCCTCTCGAGACCAAACGCGCCTTCGGGACGACGCTTGATCGGATCCGTGTACCAGGTACCCGGGGCAAGAGCCTGGCCCGAGATCCGGTTCGCGGCGATGTTGTCGAGACAACGCTGGTCACCTTCGGCGGTGGCACTCGTGCCGGCCGGGGTCCAGCGTGACTGGATGTAGAACCACCAGCTGTTCGCGAAGCCCGGCTGTTCAACGCCACCAGGGGTGCCGTTGTCTCGCCAGGGGTCGGTCACCGACATGCCCGGGGCGATCGCCTTCAGGTGTGGCGGCTGCTCTTCCGCGGTGAACAGCTGACTTAGGCCCGCGTAGGACCAGTTGGCCATGCCGACGTCGCCATTCGACCAGGACTGATCAGCGATCCACTCGACCGCGTCACGACCATCGGTACCCCAACGGGGAGCGAACAGGTCGAAGACGCCTTCGGAGCAGGCGGTGCCCGCCATGTTGACTCCGACCACTGCGTAGCCGGCAGCCAGGAGCTTGTCGTCAAGCTGCTTGTCCATGGTGGTGTTACCGGCCTCATAGGCCGAACCGCCGATGCTGCCCGGGTCGTATCCGCTGTAGTTGAGAATGACCGGGAATTCACCAGTCTCGGCCGGAAGCAGAGCGCTGTACTTCAGCTCAGTTCCATCAGCTGTCGGGAGATAGCCGGTGACCCTCTTGGCCCAAGTTGCGCCCTCCGCCTGAGCCGAGAGACCCAGGAACGCCATACACGCGGAAACCAGAACGAGACCCAATGCCAGGGTCCGCTTTCCCATGTTCAGGGACCCTGCCACGGTCCCACGATCGATACTTCTGGGCGTCTCGCCCAGCGAAAAACTTCGCACGAAAAATCCCTCCTCTTGCAGTGACACCGGGCGTGTCCTCCACCTCCCGGCCTTCGCAAAAACGATTTCTCGATACGAGCTTCGAATCAATATTCGGGAAGCACAGACCTTCCCGAATCCGACTGTCCATTTCAGCCAATTGGTGCCCAGCCACCAAGTACGGATCTGCCGCCGAAAAGGCGATCTTGCCTCTAAAGGCAACCCGAAAGTTCAGGCTGGGTGTCGCAAAACGACAGGGCGCGAGGAACAGGCGTGAACTTCTAGCCTGATTGCCACGACTGAATGACGTCAATCGGCGCGTCAAGTCTGCGGAGGCAATCTACGAAGCCCGGCACCGGAGGTCCCGGAGCAAAGATCTCCTGACCCGTGAGCTCTGCGCAAGTACGAACGATCTCGCTGGACTTTGGTTTCGACGGCGGCCCCGCATCAGGGACTGTCGAATTCGCAGGCAAACTCGAAGCCGGCGATGGCTCGTCACCTCCGGAACCACATCCGATGAACACGGCGCCGGTCAACAAAACCAACAGGAATAGCTTCATGCGTCCTCTCTCCCTCAATAAGAGGGACGAATCGTATCGTCGAGTCAGTCGACGGGGAGAATGCCTCGCGCCCTGACCTGCAGTGCGATGTGATCCAGGACTTGATCGAAATGGGAGATACGTCGAGGACCTACAACTATCGACAAGACATCGGAACCGCCTTGGACCCTGCCTTGCACTGCCAGAAGGGCTGAAAGTCATCGAATGACCCGTCGGACCACTCGTGACTCTCACCCTTGAGGTCTCGCGTTTTCATCCAGCCAAACTCGAGAGGCCCATCCTCGAGACTCCAGGTCAAGCCCGAATCACCTCGCCATATTTGGCAGGAAATCCACTCGCAGTTGCGCCGGTCGAGTTTGCTCCAATGACAACGAGAAGCACTTACCAGAAGTAATGAAAAGTAGGTCCTTCTTCTGAAGAATCACTGAAAATTACCCCTCATTTCTGAAATTTAGGCTGCGCATCGACATTCGGCACCGGCGCCTTCGTCGATGCCTACCTGGGAGGAGTGGGGACGGAGGTCGAAAAGCTCGCTGTCCAGATCAGGAGGGCCGGGATCAGGCGGGTGACCGGCCGGGTTTTCGCCGACGACACGATCTTTGACCGGCTCCGCGGGGTAGCCGATTCGGGCTACGAGACAAGCCCCTGGATCGGTCCGCTTTCGGGCCTTTCCTTCAACGCCGGTTTCACTTCGTCCACCTTGAGCGCTTTCAGTTCCGACCCGGCCCGGCTTGCCGCCCGGACGCTTGCCCGCGCGTTGAGGGCACGCTCCGTGCGGGTGAAAACGGCTGTCGGGCATCGCCGTACTCCGCGCCGGGCACTGACCAGCCTCGTCGCAAGGCAGGTGTCGCCGAACATGAGCTGGATGGTCGGGATCACCAATCTCAACTCGGTGAATTTCTGGGCCGAGATGCTGCTCAAGGACCTCGGGGCGGCGATCCGCGGGTCCGGCACGACCGCGGAAGGGGTGAAGGTCGTGCGCCGGACGATGGCGGCATCCGGAGTGGATGTCTGGCCGGTCGATGGCTCGGGCCTCACCCACGGCAACCGGTCAACCACCCACGACGTGGTCAAGCTGCTCTATCGGGCGCGCAGCGCACCCTGGGGCAAGACGCTGCTTGAGTCACTGCCGACGGCCGGGGTGGACGGAACGCTGGCCGACCGCATGCGGGGCTCGGCCGCCCAGCGGCGCTGTCACGCAAAGACCGGGACCCTGACCGGGGTCTCCGCCCTCTCCGGCTACTGCTTCAACCGCTCGGGCCGGAAATTCGCTTTCTCGATCCTGATGAATGACGTCAGGAACCTCGATCAGGCCCACCGCGCCCAGGACCGCATCGCCGCGCTGGTCGCGCGTCTATAGGCCGCTCTATCTACGGAGCCACTGTTCCACTTCGGCGTAATCGCCGGGGGCCTTGATGAACCTGACCTTGCCCGTCTTCAGGGTGACGATGCCGATTCGCTTGTCTTCCCCCGCTCCCTGGGTGAAGGCGATCATCCTGCCATCGGGTGAAAAGAACGGGTTGAAGTTGATCGCACCGCCTTTCGTCAGGCGCCTTGCCCCCTTGCCGTCGAGACGGGACTTGAAGACCTCCCAGCCATCCCCGACCGGGGCCGTGTAGGTGATCCACTTCCCGTCCGGGGAGAAGGTGGCGCTGAGCGCCGGACCCTTCGTGCCCACCGTCCTGCTCTTGCCGGTCCGGGTGTAGAGGAACCGGATCTTCGAGGTGTCTTCGTCGCCGCCCCGGTTGTAGGCAACCAGCCGACCGTTTGGCGAAACGTCGGAAAGCCCCCAGTCCCGTTTCGTATCCACCTTGTAGCTGCGGACCTTGCCGGTCCTGATTGTAAGTCGCTTGAGATGCCAGAAGACGCCCGAATCAAGGTAATACTTCTTCGAGAACCAGATTGACCTGCCATCTGGCGCGAACACGGATTCAAGGTTCAGCACATCGCTTTCTTTGGGTGTGATGGCCCTTGCTTTGAGTGGGTTCGAGAATGCACCAAGCCACATGCGGTAGCCGGGATAGACCGAGTAGACGATCTGCCGTCCATTAGGTGAAATCGCCGGATCGGAATAGGACTTGTTCGGGCCGCCGAGCAACTTCTTCGACCTGCCGTTGAGAGTCTCGCTGAAGATGTTGTCGGTTCTGCCGTTGGGC
This sequence comes from Solirubrobacterales bacterium, assembly GCA_044221915.1. Taxonomy (GTDB): domain Bacteria; phylum Actinomycetota; class Thermoleophilia; order Solirubrobacterales; family 70-9; genus 67-14. The sequence continues at coordinate 5,026 of JBGAOF010000026.1, read as the reverse complement.
CCACCTTCGACGTAGGCGGAGACCAGCAGTCGCCCGTTCTTCCCCGGCAGGGTCGCCGAAGCACTGGCGCCCATCATTGTCAAGGCCATGGTCGCCACCACCAGGATCCTGCCGATTCCTCCCCGAATTCTCATGTGAGCAGCCTAGTCGGCCGGCCGGTCCCCGGCAAGCAACCTTTCGAGGCCCTCACGGTCGAGCACAGTCAGGCCGAGCTTCTCGGCCTTGGCGAGCTTTGATCCGGCCGCTTCTCCGGCCACCACATAGTCGGTCTTCTTCGAGACCGAGCCGGTGACCTTGCCTCCGGCCCGCTTGATCATCGCGCCGGCCTGGTCCCGGGTGAGGCCGGGCAGGGTGCCGGTCAGGACAACCGTCCTGCCCTCCAGCGGCCCGCCCTCGGGGCGGCGTTCACCCTCGCCAAGCTCGAGCTTCAGGCCTGCCGCCTTGAGCCTCTCGACCAGCGCCCAGGTCCCTTCGTCGGCCAGCGATTCGGCAATCTGGCGGGCGATCACCGGGCCGACCCCCTCGGTCTCTTCGATTCGTTCCGGATCGGCCTCGTGAAGGGCGTTGATCGAGCCGAACTCGTCGGCCAGGGCCTCGGCGGTGACCGCGCCGACCCCGATCAGCCCGAGCGCGTAGAGGACCCGCGAAAAGGGGACCTGCCGGGACTTTTCAATTTCGGCGATCAGGTTGCCGGAGGAGGTCTCCCCCATCCGGTCGAGTGCCTCAAGCTGCTCTTGCCTCAGGTCGTAGATATCGGCGACGTCACTGATCAGTCCCTCTTCAAGGAAGCGGAAAACCTGCTTTTCACCGAGACCCTCGATGTCCATGGCCCCGCGCGAAACGAAGTGCTTGATGTGCTGGAAGATCTGGCCGGGGCAGCCGGACCGGTTCGGGCAGATGGAGAAAACGGAATCCTCCGGCTTGATCACCTCGGTGCCGCAGGCCGGGCAGGCCTTCGGCGGGAGCGGTTTCTTTGCGCCCTTGGGCCGTTTCTGGGGCAGGGCCGAGATGACCTGCGGGATCACGTCGCCAGCCCTCAGCACCACCACCTCGTCGCCGGCCCGGACATCCTTGCGTTCGAGATCCTCCTCGTTGTGGAGGGTGGCGTTGGAGACGGTGACTCCACCCACCCTGACCGGTTCGAGCTTCGCCCAGGGCACCAGATGGCCGGTCCGGCCCACATTCCACTCGATTTCCAGCAGTTTCGTGGTCGCCGTGGTCGGCGGGAACTTCCAGGCGATCGCCCAGCGCGGTTCGCGGCCGGCGTTGCCTAGCTCGGCCCAGAGACCTATGTCATCGACCTTGATCACGACGCCGTCGATCTCGAAATCGAGCCGGTCACGCCGGTCCAGCCACCAGTGGCAGCGTTCCAGTACCTCGGAGATCGATGCGTGGACGGCGATGTCGGGGTTCACGTGGAAGCCGTGGTCGCGCAGCCACCCGATTTCCTCCGAGTGGGTGGCAAAGCCTATGCCTTCGGTCGCTCCGATCCCGTACGACCACACGGCCAGGGGCCGATCAGCCGCTGCCTGAGGGTCGTTTTGCCGGATCGACCCGGCCGCCGAATTGCGCGGGTTTGCAAAGGCCGGCTGGCCGGCATCGACCCGTTTCTGGTTGAGCGCAGCAAAATCCGGCAACGGCAGGTACACCTCTCCCCTCACCTCGACCAGCGGCGGCGCACCCTCGATCTTTTTCGGCACCGTCCCGATGGTCTCGATGTTCAGCGTGACGTCCTCGCCGACCCTTCCGTCGCCGCGGGTGGCTCCCCGGACCAGGTTGCCGTTTTCGTAAGTGAGCGAGATCGCCAGGCCATCGATCTTGGGTTCGGTCACAAAGGTGATCTCGCCCGGATCGATATCGCGCCGGATCAGGTGGTTGCGGACCCGCGATTCCCAGGCGACCAGTTCCTCCCCGGTCCTCGCATTGGCGAGCGAAAGCATGGGCACCGCATGCTCGACCGGTGCGAAGCTCGTCGACGGCGGTGCCCCGACCCGCTGGGTCGGTGAATCCCCTGTGACCAGCTCCGGGTAGGCCGACTCGAGACTCTGCAGCTCGGCAAAGAGCTCGTCGTAGGTCTGGTCGGAGATCTCCGGGTCATCCTTCTCGTAGTAGAGATAGATGTGATGGTTGAGTTCTTCACGGAGCGCAGCGATCCGTTTCGCGTCGTCAGCTTCCGATACCCCGGGGCTCTGCGGTTGGCCCCCGCTCAATTCGCGGCCACTTTCAGAAGGCGCTCGAAGTCCCGGTCCCGCAGACCCTCAATTTCGTCGTGATGAGTCCAGTCGAGGCTGAGCGGCGTAACCGTCAGGCGGTTGCGGGCAATTGCCCCAATATCGGTGTCGGGCTGATCATCGAGCCCTGGCTCATAGCCGTAGATCCGGTAGTGGGTGCGGCCGTCGTCAACATCCTTCTCGACCTTTTTCAGCTCGTCCCGGTAGAGCCGCTTGCCGAGCCGGGTCACATCTACACCTTCCACTTCGCCCCCGGGGACGTTTATGTTGAGAAGGGTGTCCGCCGGAAGCGGGTTGTCTTTCAGCTGCCGCACGATGCCCGCGGTGAACCTGGCCGCCACGGTGAAGTCGTAGTTCTTCTGGGGCATGTAGCCGAGTTCCCGTTTTTCCGACTGCTGCGAAACCGCAATCCCGGGAAGCCCCAGAAGGATTCCTTCGAGGGCCGCGGCGACAGTGCCGGAATAGGTCACGTCATCGCCGAGGTTCAGCCCATGGTTGATTCCGGAGACGATCAGGTCCGGCTGTTCGCCGAGCAATCCGACCTGGGCAAAACGCACGCAGTCGACCGGGGTGCCGTCGGTGGCATGGCCGAGATCACCATCCTCGAACCTGACCTCGGCGACAGAGAGTGGCGAACGGGTGGTGATCGAACGGGCGGAGGCGCTGCGGTTGGAATCCGGAGCGATCACATCCAGCTTCACCCCGTTGATCTGGCGCAGCTCCCTGCGGAGGACCTGCAAGCCCTGGGCGCCGATCCCGTCGTCGTTGGTCAGGAGAATTCTCATCTGGTCCAAGGATATGGAACGACCCGAACGTTCATTCGGCTATCTCCCTCGGCGGTGGGTCGGGATAGTCGACCCCGACGAGATAGAGCCCCTGGGGAGGGGCCGTGATCCCGGCTTCGGGCCGCTCGGCCCCCTCCAGCAGGGATTCGAAGTTCTTCAGGCTGCGGCTGCCGTCGGCGACCTCGATCATGGTGCCGACGAGGATCCGCACCATGTTCTGCATGAACGAATCACCGGTCACCCGGAACTGGAAGGTGTCGGCCCCGAACAGTCCCGCCTCCTCAAACCATTCGGCGGAGTGGATGATCCGGTCAAACCGTCGGTGGTAGGTGTCGGATGGTGTGAAGGCGGTGAAATCATGCCGGCCCACCAGGGCCCCGGCACAGGCCTTGAGCAACGTCGGGTCAATTGAGCGGGAAACCCACCAGGCCCGGTTCGTCGCGAACGGGCTGTCGGGGCGACGGTTCAGCACCCGGTAGCAGTAGGACCTCGAGACGGCATCCCGTCTGGCATCGAAACCGGAAACCGCGGTTACGGCCCGGATCGCGATTGCCCTCGGGGTGAGCCCGTTCAGGCTGCGCAGGATCGTCGCCGGAACCTCTCCCTCGAAGGTGAAGCTCGCAACCTGGCCGAGCGCGTGGACCCCGGCGTCGGTCCTCCCGGCGACGGTCAGTTCAATCGGTGCCGAACCGAGGGCGATCTCCAGGGCCCGCTCGAGACGGGCCTGGACGGTGTCAACACCTTCACTCTGCCTGGCCCATCCACGGAACGGGGTTCCGTCGTACTCAACGTCAAGCCGCCAATGCATGCTTCGAGAATTCCAGAAACCGGATGATGCGGTCGCTTCACCGCCGGATCAGGAGCGGCCGTGACCGCCCCGTCTTGCCGCGCCGGGACCAAGCACGCTCAGTGGCGGTTGACGACCAGAATCTTGCGGCCGTAATTGCCCCAGGCCTGGGCCGTGAGGGCAACCTTGCCCCTTGCTTTGCGGCCAAACGTGATTGTGACCGTTCCCGTGACCGTCCAGCCTGGAGTCAGAACCCGGATGTTGAAGCCGCGCTTGACTTCAACGCTGGGTCTTGAGCGTGGCCCGATCGCCTTCTTTCCGAGGTAGACGTAGACGTTGCGAGCCGTGAGGTCACCGCTGTTCTTGACCGAGACCTTGAGGTTGACGGAACTGCCGGGGCGGACTACCCGGCCGCCGCCTTCCATCCAGACCTTGACGGGCTTGATGATCGCCTGCCTGGGTTTGTCCTTGCCGCCACCCTTGTTCCCGTCCTTTCCGTCGCCGTCCTTGTCGTCGTCCTTGGGCGGTTTGGGATTGATCACGTGACCGCCGGTCGGCCCGGTTGGTCCGGTTGGGCCGGTCGGCCCCGTTGGCCCGGTCGGTTCGGTCGGCCCGGTCGGCCCGGTCGGCTGTGTAGGGCCCGTCGGGCCGGTCGGCCCGGTTGGGCCGACCGGGGGATCCCAGCGGTCAACCCGGTTGTTCCAGGGGTTGGCGACATTGATCGTGGTGCCGGGACCGACTGCCACCGAGGTTGGCTGGGCGGTGACGTAGGGGGACGGCACGACCCACTGGCTGAGGAAGGCACCCCCGGTGGAGAAGCGCTGAACCCTTGCGTTGCCGCGGTCGGCCACAAAGAGCGTGTTTCCTGTGCCGATCGCGAGGCCCGCAGGATTGCTCACCTGACCCTGGCCGGATCCGAATGTGCTCCAGACGGCCAGCACGTTGCCGCTTGAATCGGACTTGATTATCCGGTCGTTGCCGGAATCGGAGACGTAGACGTTGCCGGAAGGATCGGTTGCCACCCCCAGCGGTCCGGAGATGCCACCAACTGCGCTGTAGTCGAATCCGGCGCCACACCAGCCCCAGGCGTTGCATTTGACAACCCGGTTGTTGTCGGTGTCGGCCACGTAGACGTTGCCGCCGCCGTCAACCGCCACCGCCGCCGGCTGCTTGAACTCTCCGGCTCCCGACCCGAAACTTCCCCATTCGGTCTGGTAACTGCC
>JBGAOF010000269.1:0-1025 GCA_044221915.1 Solirubrobacterales bacterium | reverse complement strand
ATCCCACATGGCCGACCATCCCTCGGCCCAGCCGTTCCGGACGGCCCGCAGGCCCGCCCCGGCACGAAGGGTGAGGATCGGATTCAGGTGGGACAAGACAGAGGGCGGGAAACCCGCCAGCAGGTAATGAGAACGACGAAAATGCAGCTCCGGCCGACCCGATCCCGAGCGCCCCGCCGGACCGACCGGCACGGGGCGTTCATGAAGCTGGTGGAGGCCGGACAACCGAGAAATCACGCCAAGCACAGTCGCCCCCCAGGCTCGGACCCGGGAGGCGAAAATGAACGCAAAGTGTGGGGGTGAAACCGACTTCATGCTGGAATGATACGGCACGGCACTCCCCGGGGCAATAGACCGCCCCGGCCTACCCCTCCAGGGAAGCCAAGATGTTCCTGGCAATGACGATACGCTGGATCTCGCTGGTCCCTTCCCCGATCTCGCAGACCTTGGCGTCGCGCATCATCCGCTCCACCGGATAGTCGGTGGTGTATCCGTAGCCGCCGAAGACCTGGACCGCCTTCGTGGTGACCCGCATGGCCAGTTCCGAGCAATACAGCTTGGCCATGGCCGCCTCCTGCTTGAACGGCCGCCCGTTCTGCTTGAGCCAGGCGGCGTGGTAGAGGAGGTGCGTGCCGGCCTGGATTTCGGTGGCCATGTCGGCCAGCTGGAAGCTGACGCCCTGGAAGCTGGCGATCGCCTGTCCGAACTGCTTCCGGACCGAGGCATACCGGAGCGCCTCCTCGTACGCGCCCTCCGCGATGCCGAGCGACACCGCGGCGATCCCGATCCGGCCGGCGTCGAGCGTCTTGAGGAAGTTGATGAAGCCGTGCCCCGGGGTCCCCAGGATGTTCTCCTTGGGCACCACGGCATCCTCGAAGACGAGCTCGCGGGTGTCGCTGGCCCGCCAGCCCATCTTGTCTTCCTTCTTCCCGGCCCGGAAGCCGCGGATCCGCGGCAGGTCCGCCGCGTGCCCGACCCCGAGGGCGCGGCACTGCTCCAGGTCGCAGGTGTCCTTGGTCAGGATG
>JBGAOF010000268.1:0-1076 GCA_044221915.1 Solirubrobacterales bacterium | reverse complement strand
TGTTCCTGGTGCGGTAGAGATCGTCCCGGATGTAGCTGGCGTCCACCAGGCGGTCGGACACGCCCAGCGCGGCGGCGGAGGTGTCCCCCTGCCGCAGCGCGGCGAAGATGGCGCGGGCGGCGTAGATCCCCGACTGCATCGCGTAGTGCACGCCCTTGAGCGACGGCACGTCCACGTAGCCGGCGGCGTCGCCCACGATGACGAGGCCGTCGCCGGAGCGCCGGGCGGGGAGCGCGTGAAAGCCCCCCTCGGGGATCGTCTTGGCGCCCCACTCGACCAGCTCGCCGCCGGACAGGATCTCGCGGAAGAGGGGGTGGAGCTTCATCCGCTGCAGCAGGAGGTGGACGTCGAGGTTCGCGTTCCGGTAGTCCAGCCCCGCCACGAGCCCGATGGATACCTGCTCCGGCCCCTGCGGATAGCACCAGCTGCCGCCGAACGCGTCGGAGGGAAGGGGCCAGCCCATCGTGTGGATGACCCGGTCGAGCGGCCGCGCCACCTTCCAGACTTCCTTGACGCCGAGCGCGAAGATCTGCGGGTTGGGCGAGCCGACGCCCTGCCATGAGCACCAGGCCTGCGAGAGCGCGCCGCGCGTCCCCTCGGAAAGCACCGTGACCCTGGCGGTGAGGTCGGTCGGCGCCACGAACTCCCCGCCCGGCGTGCCGTCGCGGTCGAGGCCGCTCGGCGTCGTCCGGACCCCCTTGACGGTCTTCCCCTCGACCAGCAGCGACTCGACCGGGAACCCGGTGAAGACGTTGACGCCCAGCTCCTCCGCCTTGGCGCCGAGCCAGCGGACCATCTCGGAAATCGAGGCGGAGTAGTTGCCGGTATTGTGCATCGTCGGCGGGGTGGGGATCCGGCGGGCGGCGCCCTCGGTCAGGAAATAGACCGCCTCGGCGTCCACCCGCTGCCGGAACGGAAAGTCGGCGTCGGTCAGGTCGGGGAACAATTCGCGGAACGCGCGGGGATTCACGACGGCCCCGGACAGGTTGTGCTCGCCGAGTCCGGCGGCCTTTTCCAGCACGCCGATGTTGAGCTCGCCCAGTCCGCCCCCGGCCTCCTGGTCCGCCTTCGCGAGG
>JBGAOF010000267.1:0-1078 GCA_044221915.1 Solirubrobacterales bacterium | reverse complement strand
GAGTTGGGCATAGTTCAACTCGACCTGGCCAAACTTGAGCGCTTCGGCCTCGGGGATGCGGCGGGCGGTGGCGCGGAGTGCGCCGTCGATCGTGGGCATGGTGTGGCTCCTCGTCAGCGATCGGCGCGCTGGTAGGCGGTGACGACGGCGGCGCCGCCCAGGCCGATGTTGTGTTGGAGGGCGGCGGAGACGTCGTCGACCTGGCGGGCATCCGCGGTGCCTCGCAGCTGCCAGACCAGCTCGGAGCTCTGGGCCAGGCCGGTGGCGCCCAGCGGGTGGCCCTTGGAGATCAGCCCGCCGGAGGGGTTGACCACCCAGCGGCCGCCGTAGGTGGTGTCGTCGTTGTCGATCAGCTTGTGGCCTTCGCCCTCAGCGGCCAGGCCGAACGCCTCGTAGGTGAGCAGTTTCGTTGGTCGAGAAACAGTCGTGCAGCTCGATCACCTGGAAGTCGTCGATGCCCAGGCCGGCCTGCTCGAACACCTGGCGGCCGGCCTCCTTGGTCATGTCGAAGCCGACGAGGGCGGCGGCGGTGCCGGCGGTGAACGTGCTGGCCAGGTCGGTGACGATGGTCTGTCCGACGATCTCGATTGCCTGGTCCGCCAGGTCGTTGGCCTCGACAAACTCCTCGCTGGCGAGCACCGCAGCGCCGGAGCCATCGGAGGTGGGGGAGCACTGCAGCCGGGTGAGCGGCGGGTACACCATCTTGGCGTCGAGGATCTCCTGAAGGGTGTACACGTCCTGGAACTGGGCGTAGGGGTTGTTGGCCGAGTGGCGATGGTTCTTCTCGCCGATCTTGGCGAAGTGCTCGGGCGTCGAGCCGTACTTCTCCATGTGCTCGCGCCCGGCTGCGCCGAACATGTAGGGCGCCGGCGGCATGGCGAACTCGTACAGTTCGCCGAGGGCCATCATGTGCTTCATCAGCGGCTGCTCGCGGTCCTCCGCGCCGATCTTCAACGAGCCTTTCTCCATCTTCTCGAAGCCCACCGCCATCACGCAGTCGGCGGGCCGCCGCGGATCGCCTCGGCGCTCAGGTAGAGGGCGGTCGACCCGGTGGAGCAGTTGTTGTTGACGTTGGTGA
>JBGAOF010000266.1:0-1750 GCA_044221915.1 Solirubrobacterales bacterium | reverse complement strand
CGCGACCCGAACTAGTCCCTCGGCGCATTCGGTGGGGGTGAGGCCAAGATCGGCCGCCAGCCTCGTAACTGCCGCGAGGGCGAAATCCGGGTTGAGACTGACGCCGCCCGCGAGACCGGCCCCGGCATCGAGGCGCCCGAGCACCAGGTTGGCATCGGTTACGGTCGGGAGTTGCCCGCCCAGTCCGTAGCAGGCGGGGCCAGGGTCGGCTCCGGCCGACTCGGGACCAACCCGGAGCGCCCCGCCGCTGTCACGCCAGGCGATGGACCCGCCACCGGCGCCAACCGTGTCGATGTCGACCATCGGCAGAGCGATTGACCGGCCGGCGATTCTCTTCGAGGCGGTCTCATGCACCCGGCCTCCCTCAACCACACAGACATCGCAAGAGGTGCCACCCATGTCGAAACAGAGCAGGTTCTCCTCGCCGGAGAGCCTGCCGACCAGGGTCGCCGCGGTGGCACCTCCGGCCGGCCCGGAAAGAACGGCGACAGCCGCGTGGGCGGCCACCTCGTCCAGACTCGCAACCCCGCCGCTCGACTGCATGATCTCGGGCTCGGGTAATCCCTCTGCGGAGCAGGATTCGGCCAGCAGCTTCAGATACCCCGAAAGGAGGGGGGAAAGAAAAGCGTCGATCTCGGTTGTTGCGGCCCGCTCGAACTCACGGAAGGTGCCGACGACCTCATGTGACAGCGAGACATGGACCTCCGGGCCGAGCCGCTGGCGGATCGCCTCGCCGATCCTCTTTTCATGGTCAGGGAAGCGGTAGGAATGAAGCAGGCAGACCGCCACCGAATTCACCCCCAGTCCCGCGGCTTGAGCCGCGATACGTTCCGCCTCCTCGTCGGTGAGCGGAACAAGTACCCGGTCCGGGCCGGTCCGCTCATCGGCTGCGATCCGGCGGTCAGGCGGCACGAGCGGTGCCGGGCGAGTGGCATCGAGCCGGTAAAGAGAGGCGCGGTTCTGGCGGCCGATCTCGATCAGGTCGGTGAACCCCCGGGTCGCGACAAAGGCAGTATCGGCCCCCTTCGATTCGAGCAGGGCATTGGTCGCCACGGTCATCCCGTGGGCGAAGTGAGCAACTTCCCGGGCCGCGATCCCTGCCTTGCCAACTACCTGCCGGATTGCCTCGATTACACCGAGGGACTGGTCCTCCGGGGTCGTTGGCGACTTGCCCGTGAAAACCTGGCCCGAGACGATCAGAACCGCGTCGGTGAAGGTACCGCCGACATCAACCCCGAGCACCGCATCCTCCCGGATTGCTTCCCCGAGAGGTTCCGGTTCATGGCCGCCCATAGCCGCCCCCACCCGGAGTCTCGATCCGCAGCCGGTCGCCCGGCTCCAGAAAACCGGCGGCCTTCGGTTCGAGCTCAACGACCCGACCGTCATCCCGGATCACCAGGTTCCTGCCCCTGGCACCTGGCTTCCCGCCGCCCGCGCCGGCCGGAGCATGCCGGCGCCGTTCGGTCAACAGGGCGAAGCTCATCGGCCCGGCAGCCATGATCTCCCTGACCAGGCCGTCGCCACCAGGGGAAACTCGATCTCCATCGCCTCGACCGGGGTGTTGAGGGTATTTGACATCGCCACATGGACCCCCGAAGGCCCGTCGGCGAAGTTCGAAGCGCCCTGCCCGCCGCCGAGGGTTTCGTAATAGGTGAAGCTCTCGTTGCCGAGGGTCAGGTTGTTCATCGTGCCCTGCCCCTGGGCGCGGCCGAAAGCGGAGAGGCAGAGATCAGCGACACGTGAAGATGTT
>JBGAOF010000265.1:0-1775 GCA_044221915.1 Solirubrobacterales bacterium | reverse complement strand
CTATCTGATCGCCCGTTGCCATTCGCTCTTTGAACTGGCCCCCACCGCGGCCGACGTTGCCGCCTGGGTTGGTCTGGCGACCCTGCTCATCGCGGGCACGATCGCCCTGGCGGTCACCGACCTGAAACGGATCATCGCCTACTCGACCATGAGCCAGATCGGGTACATGTTCGTCGGTGTGGGGATCGGTGCCTACTCGGCCGGGATGTTCCATCTCATGACCCATGCCTTTTTCAAGGCCCTGCTCTTCATGGCGGCCGGCTCGGTGATCGCCGCTATGGCCAACGTCCAGGACATCGACCGGATGAAGGGTTTTCGCAAGGCGATGCCCTTCACCGCGGCGATGCTGGTGATCGGTGCTCTCGCCCTTTCCGGCTTCCCTGGCACCTCGGGCTGGTTCTCGAAGGACGAGATCATCGACTTCGCCCATTTCCGCGGCGGCATGTACGACTGGATGTGGGCCGGCATGCTGGTTGGTGCCCTGATGACCGCCATCTATTCGTTCCGGATCATTTTCCGGATCCTGCCCGGGCCCGCCTGCGAGGAAACGCGGTATCTGGAGGAACACGGCCATGTGATTCACGGTGAGCCGAAGAACCCGGCGACCGGGGAATCCGAGGACACCGAAGTCGGCTACCCCGGCGAGGAGCACCACATCGCCGAGCAGGCAGGGGGCATGAAGTTCGCGATGGCGGTGCTCGGAATCCTCGCCCTGATCGGCGGTCTGGTCCAGATCCCGGGGGTTGACGATGTCGTCAGCAAGTTCCTCGAACCCACCTTCGAGAATTCGGTCTTCGCTCATATGCATCCCACCGTCAGCGAGGCCTGGACCGGTCTGTTCGAAGGCGCGGTAATTTCGATTGCCGGTATCGCCCTCGCCTGGCTGCTCTACATCAAGCGGCCGGACCTGCCGGCCCGCTTCCGGACCCGGTTCCGGGCGATCCACACGCTCTGCGTGAACAAATGGTACGGCGATCAGATCGTTGATTTCCTGATCGTGAACCCGGTCAAGGCCTTCGGGCGGTTCTGCAACCGCGTCTTCGAGCGCTTCCTGGTTGACGGCGCCACCGCCGGTGTGGCTGGCCTGACCCGTTCGGCTGGCGCCGCAGTGCGTGACCTCCAGTCCGGCCTGTTGCGGGGCTACACGGTCCTGATGCTCTTCGGGATTCTGGCCATCGCCATCTACTTCCTGGTCCGGAGCATCTGATGCTGAGCTCAATCGTCTGGACCCCGCTCCTCTTCGGCTTCATCGGCCTGCTGACCCCGAAGCGGCTGGTGCCCTGGGTGGCAGCCTTCGGTGCGGTCATCACCCTCGGGCTCGGGATCGGGGTGCTGGCCGGCTTCAATCCCGACGGCGGCATGCAGTACGTCACCGACGTCGAATGGATCCCCGGGCTCGGGATCGACTACAGCCTCGGGATCGACGGCATTTCGATCTTCCTTGTCCTGCTCACGGCCGTGGCCTGGATCCCGGCGGTCTGCTTTTCGGCGATGCGGGGTACCGAGCGGCCAGCTCTCTACTACCTGATGTTGCTGGCCGGTGAAACGGCCACCCTCGGCGCTTTCCTTGCCCAGGATCTGCTGCTCTTCGTGCTCTTTTTCGACCTGATGATCGTGCCTTTCTATTTCCTTTTCGGGATCTGGGGAAGAGACCGGGGCGGCGAGCAGGATCCGGAGCACAGCCCGGGCAACGGCCCCGTCACGGTCCGCTCGGCGACCCTGAAGATGATCGTCTTCACCCTGATCGGGTCGCTCCTGATGCTGGTCGGGGCGAT
>JBGAOF010000264.1:0-2015 GCA_044221915.1 Solirubrobacterales bacterium | reverse complement strand
ACACGAAACGTGGCGAAGATGTGCGTGCTCGAATCAATGTGCTCCCGGAAATTCGAGAGCGTTGGAGTAAGGCCATCACCCGCTGGGCCAGGCTCAATAGGCGGTACCGGACCGAAGTCGAGGAGCAGCTCAAGTCCGGGTTGATCCCCTGCCTGGTGGCAACCTCCTCGCTTGAACTGGGGATTGACATGGGATCGGTGGATCTCGTGATCCAGGTTGAATCACCGAAATCCGTGGCCCGGGGGCTACAGCGGATCGGCCGGGCCGGTCACGGCCTTGGTGAAACCTCGAAGGGCCGGATCTTCCCCAAGTTCCGGGGTGACCTGCTGGAAAGCGCGGTGGTCACCCGTCGGATGCGCGAGGGCGAGATCGAAGAGACAGTCATCCCCGCCAATCCTCTTGACGTTCTCGCCCAGCATCTCGTCTCGATGGCGGCGCTCGACAAATGGGAGACCACCGGGGCCTACGAACTGGTTCGTCGCACAACCCCTTTCGCTGACCTCTCGATCGAACAGTTCGAGAACGTGCTCGACATGCTCGATGGCCGCTACCCCTCGGACCGTTTCGCCGAACTCCGCCCGCGCCTGGTCTGGGACCGGACTGGCCGGACAATCGAAGGGCGCAAGGGGGCCCGCTCACTGGTCGTGACCAATGCCGGGACGATCCCCGACCGTGGCCTTTATGGCGTCCACCTGCCGGACGGTCGTCGCGTCGGGGAACTGGATGAGGAGATGGTCTACGAGGCCCGGGCCGGTCAGGTCTTCATGCTTGGCGCTTCAAGCTGGCGGATCCAGGAGATCACCCGCGACCGGGTGATTGTGATCCCTGCGCCCGGGGTTCCCGGCGCGGTCCCTTTCTGGCGGGGAGACGGGATCGGCCGACCGGCCGAGCTCGGGCAGGCGATCGGCGCCTTCGCCCGCGAGGCGGTTAATGCCGACCCCGCGGAGCTTGAAAAGACCCATGACCTCGATCCGCGGGCGGCCCGCAACCTGATCGCCTACCTCAAGGACCAGCAGGATGCGACCCGGGTGGTTCCCTCGGATACGACCGTGGTCATCGAACGGTTCCGGGACGAGATCGGTGACTGGCGTCTGGTAGTGCTCTCGCCCTGGGGCGGCCGGGTTCACGCCGCCTGGGGGCTTGCGATCGCCCGCAAGTTGCGCGACGAACATGGCCTTGAGGCAGATGCGATCCATTCCGACGACGGGATCGCGGTACACCTGCCGGATGCCGACCAGCCGCCTTCGGCCGACCTGATCCTGATCGAGCCCGACGAACTCGAGGACCTGGTCGTGAGAGAACTCGGGACCTCGGCCCTCTTCGGAGCGCGCTTCCGGGAGAACGCCGCCCGATCCCTGCTGATCCCGCGAGCCTATCCCGGCAGGCGCACCCCGCTCTGGCAGCAACGGCTGAAAGCCCAGAGCCTGCTTGAGGTGGCCCGGGATTTCCCCCGTTTCCCGGTGGTCCTCGAGACCTTTCGGGAATGCCTGCAGGATGTTTTTGACCTGCCGGCGCTCGACCGGTTGCTCCGCGGCATCCAGTCCCGCGAGATTTCGCTGGTTGAGGTCGAGACACAGACCGCCTCGCCGTTCGCTTCCTCGCTCCTTTTTGACTACGTGGCGACCTACATGTATGAGGGTGACACGCCGAACGCGGAGCGCCGGGCAACCGCACTCTCTCTGGACCGCGAGCTCCTGCGCGAGCTGCTCGGCCAGGACGAGCTTCGTGAGCTGATTGATCCGGATGCCCTGGCCGAAGTGGAAGCTTCCCTGCAGCACCTCACCGAACAGGGCCGGGTGAGTGACCGTGACGGCCTCCAGCAGGTGCTCCGCCGGCTTGGGGATCTGACTGCCGCCGAGGTTGAAGCGAGGGTGGCCGACGGCTACTCCGCCGGGTCGATGCTGGAGAACCTGGTTTCGGAACGCCGCGCCGCCAAGGTCCGGGTCAACGGGGAGGAGCGGTACATCGCTGCCGAAGACGCCGGGCTCTACCGGGATGCGCTCGGCGTTTCACCC
>JBGAOF010000263.1:0-2103 GCA_044221915.1 Solirubrobacterales bacterium | reverse complement strand
TTCGGCATTTCCGCCTTCCTTTTCGTGCTGGGCCTGATCCGGGGCAACGAGGACGGATGGGCGAGCACCCCGGTTCTTGGTGCCTTCATCCTCGGCCTGGTTGCGGCCGCGGTCTTTGTCAGAGTGGAAATGGTCGCGGAGAACCCGATGTTGCCTCTCCGGCACTTTCGCTCGCCGCCCTTTTCAGGTACGGCAATCGCTTCGTTCGCCCAGTCCGTAGCGATCTATCCTCTGCTGCTCTTTCTCGCTATCTACCTTCAGGAAGGGCTGGGCTTCGGACCGACCGAAGCCGGCCTGCGGCTTCTGCCGATGACCCTGATGATTCTCCTCGTCGCCCCGTTCGCGGGCCGGCTTACCTCGAAGGCAACGATACGGCTGCCACTGATCTCCGGGCTGATGCTGCTGGCCCTGAGCCTTCTGGTGATCCACGGCGTACAACCGGGGGATTCCTGGACCGGTTTGCTGCCGGGCATGATCTTGGGCGGCGCTTCGATCGGATTGATCAGCCCGTCGCTGGCCGCGGCGATGGTGAGCGTCTTGCCGGTTGAGCAGAGCGGCCTTGCCTCGGGAATAAACAACACCGCCCGGCAGCTGGGCATCGCGATTGGCATCGCCGGACTCGGTGCGATCTTTGATCACCAGGTCCTTCGGGCAGCGAATCCCCTCGCCGGAATTGCCTCCGGCCTGAACGCGGTAATCGTGGTTTCGGCGTTGACTGCCGTCCTTGCTGCGGCAATCTGCTGGCCCTTGCTCGGTCAGCAAAGGTCGGGCTGATGCGGCACCGGGCAAGCGCCCTTTGCCCTCAAGCGGGCTTGCTGGCGCGGATTCTTCATCAAGGTGAAAGCCCTGGCCGGACCCTCAAAGGCTCCTACCTGGGTTCTTGCATCCCCTCGCGGGGCATCCCGCGCTTCGTCGAGATGTACCTGGGCGGGGCGTTGGCAGTGGACCGGTTGCTCGGGCAAAAGTTGAATCCCGGCGAGTTGAACGAAGGCTTCGATCGGCTCGCTTCCTGCGAGGCGATCCGCCAAGTGGTCCTTTTCTTTGGACCCCGCTGGCCCGAGAGGGCGTGCGAATCTAGAGACGGGAATGGGCTGTGGCACCCGTCGGTTCCTCGACGTGGTGCTCATTGGGAATTGAGATTTGACGGTCGATCGTCACGGGCGGCAAGGCCGCCCCCACCGCATGGAACCCGCCGTCCACGTGGAGGATCGAGCCGGACATTGCTCGGGATAGGTCCGACAAGAGAAAAGCTGCAGTGTCGGCGACCGTGGCGGGGTCGTCCATGTCCCAACCAAGGGGGGAAGCCGTGGTCCAGCTTTCCGCCAGATCGGAGAATCCGGGCACGCCACTGGCGGCGGCGGTGCGGATCGGGCCAGCCGATATGAGGTTGACACGTACTCCTGACCGACCGAGATCGCGGGCGAGGTAGCGGGAGGTTGATTCGAGGGCGGCCTTGGCGACTCCCATCCAGTCGTAGGAGGGCCAGGCGACGCTGGCGTCGAAGTCGAGGCCGACCAGGCTGGCCTGGTCGGACATCATCGGCCTGAGGGCTTCAGCCAGCCCCTTGAACGAATAGGCGCTGGTCTCGAAGGCTTCGGCGGCACTGGATCTCGGGGCCTCCAGGAAGTTGCCTCCGAGGGCATCGGCCGGGGCGTGGGCGATCGCGTGGAGAGCTCCGTCGACTTGATCCCAGTGCTCGGACACCAGCGCCGACAGGCGGCCCAGGTCCTCGTCGCTGTTGACATCGAGTTCCAGAACGGGAACGGGCTGGGGGAGACGCGCGGCCGCCCTTTCGGTCATGCGGCGGATCCGGCCGAAGCTGGTTAGCAGCACTTCGGCTCCGAGCTGCTGGGCTCTTTCGGCGGTAGCGAAGGCGATACTGCGACGGTTGACCACCCCGGTGACCAGAATGCATTTGCCGGCGAGGAGTTGAGGTTCCTGGGCCATCAGAGGTAGACCGGCTCGGGGACGGGTGCGTTGCGGCGCCAGAGGATCTCGGCGTTGGCCTTCAGCACCGTCTTGCCGTCCTGGTTGGTCACGGTCCAGACAAGCCTGGCCAGTCCGTTCTCTTCGTCAATCGGCTTGAGCTCGGCGATCTTTCCC
>JBGAOF010000262.1:0-2133 GCA_044221915.1 Solirubrobacterales bacterium | reverse complement strand
AGGCAGCGCCGGTGGCCGGCAAGAAGGGCAAGCCGATGGCCACTGCCGTCAAGAAGACGATCAAGGCCGGCAAGTGGAAGAAAGTTACCTTCCTGATCAAGCCGAAGTACCGGGCCAAGGTATTGGCGATGGCCGACAAGAACAAGAAGCTGCTGGTCGTTCGCCAGAAGGTGAAGTCGAAGACGATCTCCAACAAACGGTTCCGGGGCAAGCCGAAACAGATCTTCCACAAGTACAAGGTCCGGACCCCGTAGGGACAACTCCTGAAAGGCACGGCTGGAGCCGGTGACGCCAAATAGTCCCGGACTCCGGGCCGGCCAGGGCAAGGACGCGACCGGATCCGCCCTGGCCAGGGTGCCGGTTCTCTTGGCGATCTGGCTGGTTTCGGTCGCATTCGTCTTCTTTCCCCTTGCCCTGTTGATCACCGAATGGTTCGGCGAGCCAGCGAACTCATCCCTGGCTGCTCTGGTCAGGGAACCGCTCTTTGAACTTTGCTTTCTGGCCGGGGTCGGCCTCTGGACGGCGGCCGGGGCCCTGGTACTGACCGGTTGGGCGGATCGCAACATCTGGATGAAACGGCTCGGCTGCCGCAACCCAGGTCCGGATGAAGGATCCCGTCTGGAGCCGCTCTGGCAGGAGGTGTTCGGCCGGGCCGGGATCGACCCTGGTGCCTATCGGCTGCAGATGAGTGACCAGGCGGTGCAGAATGCGTTCGCGGCCGGCGACGGAGTGATCACTCTGGACCGCGGCATCCTCAAGATGGATGATCGTGACCTCAAGGCAATCATCGGTCACGAACTCGGCCATCACGTCCGGCGTCACAGTCAGGTCAATGTGCTCGCGCTCTGGTTCGGCGCGCCCGCCCGGATGCTCTACGGACTGCTCCTGTTTCTCGTCCTTGGGCTGATCCGGCTCGCCCAGGCGATTTCTGGCTGCAGCTGGTCCTTGTTGATAATCGCCGCGGCGGTGATACTCGCGGTTCCCGCGATCGCCCTTTTCCTGCTGCTCGGCCTGGCCCAGCTCCTGATCCGTCTGCTCGACCGCAGGGCCGAGTTCGAGGCAGATCAGTACTCGGCCGGGATCGGTTACCGGAACGAGATGATCGGAGCCCTGACCAAATTGCGCGAAATCTACGGTGAACCCGAAAAGAACCGGTTGTGGTCACCAGCCCGCCTCAACTCGACCCACCCTTCCTTCACCGACCGGATCTCCGCCCTCGACTGAACCTGGGGTCAGAAACCCGGCCCTGATCGAGACCCGCAAGGAGAAACCGACCGAAAGGAATCCTCGTGTCCAGTCCTCGCTTTCTTGTTGTCGCCATTCTTGCTGGCCTGATAGCTCTGCCGGCGGTGGCAGACGCCAGCAGTCAGACCCGGAGCCGGTCAGTCGGATCCCGTGCCGCTTCGCTGGAACTCGGGATCATCTCCACCTTGTCGGGAACCCGGGAGGCGACCAGCTCTGCCAGCCGTCCCCGGCGCCCCCGGTTCATGCCGGTCTACAAGGCGAGAAGCAACGCCCGGGACTCCGCGTTTCAGGTCTACCGGGACCCGAAGTTCAACTTCGACCGCTACGGGGTAGAAAAATGCCGACGACTCAGCCGGTCGTCGGTCACCTGCTACACGTGGGTCTCCGAAGACGTCTACGACGATTTGGGCTACTTCCTCGACACCATCCTCTGCGACTGGTTGACAACCAGCACCTATACGTGGCGGGGGAGCATGAAGGTCCGCCCCGAGCAGATCGAATGTGTACTTCTCTCTGAAATCTGAGCAGCGGGTTCAGTTGCCGCCTTCGTCTTCCGGTACCGGTGGGGCGGGGGCGGCGGTCATCCCGGCCAGTTCGGATTGGGCGGCTGCCGCATCCGAAAGGGCAGCGGCGGCCCGATCCTGACGCACCTGGATGGAGACCGCTGATTCGGCCGCCATGCCGCCGGCGATTATTCCGTGGCTGCGACCGGAACGCCTTCCGGCATCAAAACCGCGGCGGGCCATGCGGCGGCCAACGGCCACCCGGGTCCTGGCCTCGGCCTGGATGCGTGCCTGACCGGCCGTCAGCTCGGGGCCGCGGTCATCTGGCCTGGCGAGGTATCCAAGCCCGAACCCTGCGCCACCGGCAGCCAGCAGGATCAGCAAG
>JBGAOF010000261.1:0-2187 GCA_044221915.1 Solirubrobacterales bacterium | reverse complement strand
CCGGCCCCGCGCTTGGTGTGGAGGATGCGTGACTCGCCACCTTCCTCGAGTTTGCGGCGGAGGTTGGAGATGAATACATCGATGGTGTTCGTCTCATCCAACGGGTCATATCCCCAGACCTCTTCAAGCAGACGCTCGCGTGAAATCACCAGACGCTGGTTTCGCATCAGGTACTCGAGCAGTTCGAATTCCCTTTTTGTCAATTCGACCTCGCGGTCACCTCGCATGGCTTCCTGGGAATCGGGGTTTAGTCGCAGGTCACCGGCGATGAGCATGGCGGAACCACGTGGGGGGTGACGGCGCAGAAGGGCCCGGATGCGGGCCAGCAGCTCATCCCTGTTGTATGGCTTCTCGAGATAATCGTCGGCCCCGCTGTCGAGCCCGGCCACCCTGTTTTCGGCCCCGTCCCGGGCCGTCAGCATGAGAATCGGCAACTCGGAGTTCTCCTCGCGCAACAGGGAGCAGACCTCAAGTCCGTCCATATCCGGAAGACCCAGGTCAAGGATCACCAGGTCCGGCAGAAATTCGGATGAAACCCGGACCCCACCGGCCCCTTCCTCGCTGACCCGGACTTCGTATCCCTCGGCCCGCAGGGTGCGCCTGAGAACGTCGACTATTTCCTCGTCGTCCTCGATAACGAGAACGCGTCCTCCGCTTTGCTCCTCATCCATCATGCCGGGGATTCTAAGCGACGTGAAGACGGGGAAGGGTAAGGCGGCCTTTCGTTGAAAGTGAAGCCATGTTTGTACGTTCAGTCCGGCGCGGCTCCGACCGGCGTCCGTCCCGCGACGCGCCGAAGCAGGGCAGCAAGAATGAAGCTCCGGCGCGGCAGCCTCTCCGCCAGCACCACCTTGATCTGATCGGTCTTGGCTGCGTCCTGGTCGGGATCTACCTCGTTTTCGTCCTCTACTTCGGCTGGAACGGCGGCCGGCTCGGTTCGGGGATCAGCGAAGGGCTGATGTACCTGCTCGGTCTGGTCGCCTATCTCGTTCCGGTCGCCCTGTTTGCCGCCGGGGCCATCGCAATCTTCCGGCCGGGAATCCCCACAACGCGGCCGCTACGTACCGGGAGTCTGCTTCTGCTGGCCGGCCTGCTTCTCGCCTTCGCGGGTGGGACCTTCGGCCTTGGCGGTGGACGCCCCGACCGGATCGCCTATTTCGACCCGGGCTGGTTCCCCGCTCATGGCGGGGTCGTGGGGGAGGCGTTCTATTGGGCTTTCGCAAGCACCCTGCAGCCGTTCGGTGCTCATCTGGTGGCAGTTTTTGCCGTCCTCGGCGGGCTGCTGCTGTTGACCGGCACTACCGCGGCTGCGGCCCTCGGCCGGAGCGGAAGGGCTTTGAAGAAGGCGGGCACTTCCTCGGCCGAGAAGACCCGCACCTTCGCCCGGACGGCAATCCTGCATGGTGACAAGGCGGTTCCGGAACCTGGCAACCAGGCGGTGTTCGAGGATCCCCTGCCTCCCGGCGAGGAGCCGACGGTGACCGTCGGCCAGGCCGAGCCGACCGTCGAGCAGGAACTCCCGGAGACGACCGCCATCGATCAATCCCCCCTCGCGGTGGACATCTGGGCCGAAGCAGGTGACGAGCCGACCATCTCCGACCGGACCGAGCCGCTCGAACCGATCGACATTTTCGCCGATGGTGGCGCTCAGGCGGCGATCGGGGGCCCCGGCACGGCCGTGGCCGATCCCGGAAGTGGCGACAGCACCGGTTCCGGGGGAGGGGATTCCCGGGAAGCGGCTTTCAGCGACGATTTCGAGGCCGAACTCAAGCAGCTCGAGGAGGAATTTGACGACGTTCCGGAGCCGGAACCGGAAGGGGAGGAGGATCCTCCGGCCGGGGGATCGGCAAGCGGCCCCGAGACCCAGCTCACGCTAACGCCGGCCGGAGAGAAGCGGGGGGCCACCGTCTCCGAGGAGATCAGCTACAAGGCGCCGCCGCTCCGGGTGCTTGAAAGGGGCCGCAAGAGCGGCGGCCCCGATCCCGCCGAACAGAAGGAACTTGCTCGCAAGCTGGTCGAAACGCTCGGCCATTTCGGGGTCGAGGCAAAGGTGGTCGGCGTGGTGACCGGTCCCCACGTTTCACGGTTCGAGCTGCAGCTGGCGCCAGGCACAAAAGTGAAAAAGGTTTCGGAACTTGCCAACGATCTTGCCTACGCGCTGGCCTCGACCGACATCCGGATCCTGGC
>JBGAOF010000260.1:0-2212 GCA_044221915.1 Solirubrobacterales bacterium | reverse complement strand
GTTTCGGGCCCGGCAGGTCACCGAGAATCCCGACCTCCATCTCCAGGCGGGCCGAGATCTCCCTCACATCCTTGATCACCCGGAGGTGGGATTCCTCGTCACCGTGTGAGAAGTTCAGCCGGAAGACATCCACCCCTGCCACGATCAGCTGCTCAAGTACGGCCGGATCCCACGACGCGGGTCCGACGGTGGCAACGATCTTTGTGCGGCGAGTCTCGGAGTGTTTCACGCTTCCATCATGACGACCCGGCGACCCGGTCGTTGAACCCCGTTCACGGAACTGAAACAAAGCGGCCCGCCCCGATCACCCGGGACGGGCCCCTTCACAGCCGGTCTTTCGGTCCTGTTCAGCGGTGACCGTTGAAGGAAATCACCTGCTGGATGCCGGAGGGCCGGTTGGTGTAGCGCATCTCGATCAGCGGGGCGGGACCGAACTTGATCCGTTCCCGCGTGGCATCCGAATGCCAGTCAGCCGGATTAGCCGAACCCTGTTCGGTGGCGAGTTCACTGCCCGCGGCTGCGATCGCCGCCCAGATGGCGCTCTGGCACTTCGCCTTCTTGCCGTGACCGCAGTACTTCACACGGAACGGGCTCTTGATCTTCTTGCCGAGCAGCGCCCGGATGTCCCGGTCGAAGTACTGGTACCAGCCGGAGTACTGGCCGGCCGGCGGCAGATCGAAGCGGGAGAACAGCGAGTCGAGCTCATTCAGCTGCGACCCGAGTACCGGCTTCATGAACGCGTCGGCGATCATCGGCCAGGCAGCATCCATGGATGCCGCGCCGGGAGCATCGATCAGCCCGTCGAGGTTGCGGTCCAGACGACTGCCACCCTTGTTGTGCCAGGCGACCATCTGGTCCAGCATCTGCTTGGCCTGCGGGTTCGGGGCCTTGGAGCCCTTCAGCAGCTCGGCCAGCAGCGGCACCGTGAAGATCGCCCGCACATCCTGGGTCGCACCGGCGTTCATGGCCGAAACGACCGACGCCATGTTCCACTTGCCGTTCTTCTGCTTGTTTCGGTTGAGCATTCGGGTCAGCATGTTGACCCGCTGGATCGAACCGGCCCGGCCCCACTCGTCATCGGCCGAACCGAACTTGTGGGCAACCGAGTTGTTCCAGTTGACCATCAGCCCGGACTTCGGGTTTTTGCCCTGCGGATGCCCCTTCTTGGAGAGGAAACCCTTCCATTCGTACTGGCCGGTGCCCTTGGTCGGCAGGCCCGGGTCAACCCGCTTGTCACGGATCGGCAGCAGGCCGCTGGTGTAAAGGGCGATGTCCTTGTTGTCGATGTAGAACGAATTGAAGGTCTGCGGTGTCTTCGATGCCGCTTCGTAGAACGTCTTCACGTTCTTGACCGACCCGTTCGAGAGGCGGCGGTTGAACAGCAGGTCAACCACATCCTTGCCGTAGCTGGACCGCTTCGAAGAGATCGCGACCTTGCGCCCCTTGACGGTCGCGTATCCGACGACCGGTCCGTGGACCGTGGTGTTGAACGAAACCGGGTCGCCGTTCAGGGTGCCGGCGTTGAAGGTACCCATGTTGCGGCACTTGCCCTTGTACTTGTACTTGGTGTCGCTGCCGCCACAGAGGGTTTCCGCGTACTGGTCGATCACATCGCCGCTGGCCGAAGTCAACGTGGTGGCGAAGTCCTGGCCGCGGCCGATCAGCAGGTAGCCGGGGAACGGGGCCGAGGTCGCACCGCGCCACTTGAGGCCGGGTGCGTCCATGTCGATCTCATAGGTGAGACCGGGCGCGAAGTAGCCGATCTGCGGACCGCCGACCATCAGCGGGCGGCCGGTCGCGGACTTGCCCCTGGTGATCATCAGGGTGTTCGAGGCCTGCGCCCTCGGCACCGGAGCGCTGAGCTGATCCCCACCCTGAACCGGGTTGACCCGCTCGAAGCTGCCCGGGTCAAGGATCACGCTGCCGGATTTGTTTGACGGGATCGGTTCGTAGGGGAACTTGCCGTCGATCGAGGTCGGGCTTTCGGGGTTGGTCTGCTGCCGCAGGTCATTGAAGACCTTCCAGCCCTTCTTTGCCCCGAGCCGCTTGATCAGCCCGCCGAGGAACTGCGAGCGACGAGCTTCGTCACCGCCACCTTCACCGGCAAGGCCGCGCTGGTCCTGCGCCGGAAAGGCACGCCCGCACGCACCATCCACAGCCTGATCTACAGCGTGATCGAGGCGACCGAGGAGGAGGTCGACGCTGCCGAGAA
>JBGAOF010000025.1:0-15505 GCA_044221915.1 Solirubrobacterales bacterium | reverse complement strand
CGGTGTGCTCCGGCGTGGTCCAGTCGACCTTGAACTTGCGGCTGGTGCCCTTGATCGTCACCGGACCACTGCGGGTCGGGACTTCGCCGTTCGGCCCCGCATTATTGAGGGCCTTCTTGCCCCAATACGGAATCGGATCGTCACCGTCTGAGTTGGTGTTGGTCTCCCCCATCGGCTCGATCGTCATGCCGCCCGTCTCGTGGTCGGCAAGCACGATCAACAGGACGTTGGGGTTGGTCTGGCGGTATTCCTGGATCGCCTTGACCACGTCGTTGATTGTCTTGCCGGACTGAATCACATTGCGGACATCATGTTCGTGACCTGCGGAGTCGAGATCGTCGCTTTCCATCGCGAAGAAGAAGCCGTTCGGGTTGTTGTCGGCGATGTCAAGAGCCTTCTTGACCATGTCGACGACCGGGACGTAATGCGGATCGTCCTTGTACTTGTAACCCTTCTCGACTTCCCAACGGCGCTTGGCACTGTCTTGAACCAGGGCCAGTACCTTCGGGCCGGTGAGGTTGGCGACCGTGTCACGGTCATAGGCGTACTGGTAGCCTTGGTCGATTGCCTTCTGGACCAGATTCCCCTGGGTGCTTTCGCTGCTGTCTTCCTCGGGAACGGTGTTGGGGATCATGCCCGGATTGCCGGGCGGGTACCACTTCGCCTCGTTGCCGCCCATCAGGATGTCCACCTTGTTGTTGTGGATTTCCTTGAGTGCAATCACGGACTTCCAGTCACGGTTGATCACCGGACCACCGAAAGCGGCGAGGGTTGCGTTGGTCACGTCGTGATCATTGATCAGCGCCGTGGTCTTGCCCTGCTGCTTGGCAATGTCAAGCAGGGTGGGTACGCGCTGCTTGTCCGGCCCAAGGCCGGTGTAGCCGTTGATCGTCTTCTTTCCGATCGACCAGGCGGTCGCTCCTGCGGCGGAGTCCGTCACGGCGACCGGACCGGACGAGATCGTGTCGAGAAAGCCTGTGTACGGCAGCGCATCCATGGGCTGGCGCTCGTTCAGGCCGTAGAGGGCGTACTGGATCGCTGTTCTTTGCTGGATCCCCATGCCGTCACCGCTGAGGATGATCACGCTTGTGGCCGGCGTCGGTGCGACGGCTTTGGACGAGTCACCCCTGGCGATCAGCATGACCAGCGCAAGAACCAGTGCCGCGGTGGCAATCGCCACGACCGACTTTCTGGTTGAAACTCGCTGCATCACTGACATCACGTACCTGCTCCCTTGTTGGAGGAATTGTTCAACAATTCGTTCATCCTACAGATCCGGGCGGTGCTGTCAAGTAGGCGACCGGAAACTCCTCTCCGGCCCCGCAATGCTTCACGAGCCCACAACCGGTGAACTCCACCTTCAACCCCCACCCGTGAGCGAGGTTTCGGTCAGGTGCTATTCGTCGTCGTCGGGGCTGCCGAGCTGATGACGGAGGCCCCGGAAGATCGGGACGCTGACGGCGCCGACCAGGATGATCGCCCAAATCACCGCCGCGAGTGGGGAGATGAGCTTCGCGACCACACCGATCGTGACCGCGGCGCAGATCACCACGACGAGCCAGCCAAACGCGGAGCCCTCGGACTCGAGCGGATTGCCGAGACTGAGTCCGAAGCGGCGACGATCTCCCGTTGGTTCCTGACCTACCACCGGCGCTTCTGCTTCCGGCGCTTTTGCTTCCCCCGGTTCGGGATCGGCCATGGCTGGCTCAGATGATGTAGATCGCCAGGAACACGATGATCCACATGATGTCGACGAAGTGCCAGTAGATGCCAGGCACTTCCACACCGAGGTGATCCTTCTGGGCGGGGCCGAAGTGACCGCGGTACGCCCGGATGTTGGCGAATGTGAGGAGCAGCAGACCGACAAAGACATGAGCACCGTGGAGTCCGGTGAGGCTGAAGAAGATCGAGCCGAAGGCGCCGTCGCGCGGCGTGAACCCGATGTGGATGTATTCGTTGATCTGGATGAATAGGAAAGTCGCACCCAGCAGCCAGGTCAAAGTGAGTCCGAGCTTGAGACCACGGTGGTTGCCCTGCTTGATCGCTTCAAGCGCGTAATGGACCGTGAAGGAAGACGAGATCAGTACCGCGGTATTGATCCCGGCGATCAGCACCGGCAATTCGACCCCGGCCGGCGGCCAGGAGGCCGGGTCGGCCACCACGCGGAGGAAGAAATACGCCGCGAAAAAGGCTCCGAAGAGCATCACTTCCGAAAGGATGAATAGAAGGATGCCGAGAATCGCCCGGTCTATCCGGGAGCTCTGGTGCGCCTCGGGCGGCCCGTGATGGTGGTCGTCGACATGACCGTGAGCGGCGATACTTGCGCTTTCCATCTCTATGCCTCGCTGCCTTCCGCGGTTGTACCTTCAGCTCCGGAATCCTGCGCCTCGCCTTCAGCGACTGCCGCCGCGACCGCCTCGGGCGGGCGGCCCGTCTCGTGATGCGCGACCGGCTTGTCGGTGATCTCCCGGACCCGCCCGACCAGATCCTGCCTGAGCCAATGTGACTCTTCCCCGCCGAGAGTGGAGATCAGGATGTCATCGACCCGGTAATGCTCGATCGCGTTGCGGACGGCGTCGAACGGGTCGGGACTCATCGGCTGACCGGTCGCATCGATCCCGGCCCGGTAAAGCCGGGCGAGCAGGCCGGCCAGGTTGCGGGCCACGGTTGCCTCCGGAACATCGTCGGCGGCCGGCGCGACGATCGTGTAGCGATGCGGACGCTCACCGGAACGGTCCAGCAACCGTGCCTCGAGGTCGGGGCTGGTCAAGGTCCGGTTGGAAACAACCAGGGTGTGGGTGACGTTCAGGCTGATCGAGTCGTCTTCGATCCGAACCGGTATATGGGTGATCCGGGTGACATCGCCAAATGTCAGCTCCGCCCATTCCAGGAGATCGCGGCGGGTCAGGCCGAAACGGAAATCGTAGGTGCAGGACAGCAGCACTTCGGAGGGGCGGTGGCTGCGGATCGCATCACCGAGGGCAAGGTCATATTCCGGATCCAGGACCTCGCCGATCGCCTCGACGCCAAATTCGGCGAGCACACCGAGGGTCACGTCCACCCGGGCCCGGGCTGCCTCTGCCCGTTCTTCCGGGTCGAAAAGCTGCCCGACCGAGGGTTGGTTCTGGGGAGCGACAACCACCACGTAGGAGGCATCGGCGGCCTTCTCAAGCGCGGCCTCCAGCAGCTTGCGCCCGCCGGCGACCTCGTTCAGGAAAATGAGCAGGGGCCGGTTCATCAGGTCGCGGTCACCGTGCTCGGCTGGGTCTCGGGTACTTCCGCCCCTTCGCCTTCGCCGCCCATGATCACGTGGCGGGCCCCGGGAGTTCCGTACTCGTATGGGCCGCCAACGACCCGCGGGATCTCGTCAAAGTTGAAGACCGGCGGCGGTGAGGAAACCTGCCACTCGATCGAGTTTGCCCGCCAGGGGTTGTTTCCGGCCTTGGGACCGAATCGCCAGCTGACAATCATGTTGTAGAGGAAGACGAGCTGGACAGCGCCCAGGGCGAAGGCCGAGATCGAGATCAGGAGGTTCCAGTCGCCGTACTGGTTGGCGTAGTCAGCCACCCGTCGTGGCATGCCGTCCATGCCGATCCAATGCATCGGGACAAAGGCCATCCAGGTTCCGATCACGGTCCCCCAGAAGTGGATTCTGCCGAGCCGTTCGTCATACATGCGCCCGGTCATCTTCGGGAACCAGTGGTAGATCCCGGCGAAAATTGTGAAGACCGAGCCGCCGAAGAGCACGAAATGAATGTGGGCGACCACGAAGTAGGTATCCGAGACATGCACGTCGATCGGGATCATGCCCAGCTGGACGCCCGATATCCCGCCGACCGTGAAGGTCACGATGAAGGCGAGACTGAACAGCATCGCGGTCGAATAGGTGTGGATCTTGCCGTAGAAAAGCGTCCCCAGCCAGGAGAAGATCTTGATGCCGGTGGGGACCGCGATCAGAAGGGTGGTGATCATGATCGGGACCCGGAGCCAGCTGAACATGCCGGCGATGAACATGTGGTGAGCCCAGACCGAGTAACTGAGCACGACGATGCCGATCAGGGCGAGGGCCATCAGCCGGTAGCCGAAAACCGGCTTTCTGGCATGGGTCGAGATGATCTCGGAAATGATTCCGAACCCGGGCAACATCATGATGTAGACGGCCGGATGCGAGTAGAACCAGAAGATGTGCTGGTAGGAGATGACATCTCCGCCCTCGAGGAAGTTGAAGAAGTTCATCCCGAGGATCCGGTCGAAGAACACCATGAACTGGGCGCCGGCGACAAACGGGGTGGCGCCGACCACGATCAGCGATGTAGAGAGGTTGGCCCAGACCAGCAGCGGCATCCGCCAGATGTTCATGCCCGGCGCTCGCATGGTCACGATCGTGACCAGGAAGTTCAACGCGGTGGCGATCGATGACGCACCGGCAAACTGCACGCCGATATTGAAGAACGACTGCCCCAGCGGAGCGCCGGTCGAAAGCGGCGCGTAACCGGTCCAGCCGGCGTCGAAGGAACCGCCCGGGGCAAGGAAGCTGCCAAGGAAGATGATCCCGGCGATCGGCAGCAGCCAGAACGAGAGCGCGTTCAGCCTGGGGAAGGCCATGTCCGGAGCGCCGATCATCAGCGGCAGGACATAGTTGGCAAGGCCGGCGAAGACCGGAATGATGAAGAGGAAGATCATCACCACGGCGTGGGTCGAGAAAAGCCCGTTGAAGGTGCTGGCCGCGACGATCTGGGCGCCGGGCTGGGCGAGCTCGGCCCGCATCAGCAGGGCGAGCAGGCCGCCGATCAGGAAAAAGAAGAGCGTGGTGACCACATACTGGGTACCGATGACCTTGTGGTCGGTGTTGAACTTGAAGTAGTCCTTCCAGCTATACGCGCCGTGACCGGAATGGTCTTCCGGGATGGTCGGCTTGCCGGCCGCCCAGCGGAACCAGTAGTCAAATGCCCCGAAACCGAAGAGGAAACCGAACGGTGCGGTGATCAGCGGCACGATGACATGCGGGTATCCGGTCTGTTCGGTCTGGAAGATGTCGAGCCCGGAGATCGCCCGCAGGGCAACGACCAGACCAAAGCCGAACGCCGCGCCGATCACGGTGCCGATCGCCGCCCGGTACCAACCCGGTTGCCTGATTGCCGCCACCATTACCTGACCTCCATCATCTGGTTTTCCAACGAAGCCGTCACTGTTCCACGACTCCGCTTCCGTCTATGCCTCCGGATGCCTCCTGGGCCTTCTTCTGCTTCTCCAGAGCCTGATCCGTAGTCAACAGCAGGTCTTCGGGCACGGTTGTGGACTGCTTCGCCAGCCAGGCTTCGTATTTCGCCTGGGATTCGACCACGACCACAGCGCGCATGGTGGTATGGCCGAGTCCGCAAAGCTCCGCGCAGACGAGCTGGTAGGTGCCTTCCTTGTCGGGCGTGACCACCGCATCGGTGGCGAGGCCGGGAACGGCATCCTTCTTGATTCGCCATTCCGGCACCCAGAAGGAATGGATCACATCCTGCGCCTGAAGATCGAAGATCACCTGCCGGTTGACAGGAACGTGAAGCTCGCCCTCGGACCACTTGTTGCCATCTTCCGGATAGCCGAAAGTCCAGGCAAACTGCTGTGCGTAGGCGTTGACATGGAGAGCATCCTTGTCTTTCCGGTCGATGTCGTTGAGGACGGCCCAGGAGTAGCCGGCCAGTCCGAACACGATCGCCACCGGGATCAGCGTCCAGATGATCTCGAGCTTCGTGTTTCCGTGGATTGGCAGGCCGTCACCCTCATCCCCGGGTTTTGCCCGCCACTTGATCAGGGCATAACCGAGCCCCACGCATACGATCGCGAAAATGAATGACGAAAGGACGATCGTGACATCCATCAACGTGTCGATCGGTCCGGCTGCCGTCGAGGCAGCGTCACCGAACCAGTCGAACTGGAGCAGAATCAGGGACTGGATCGCGCCGAAGACGATGGCGGCGATCGCCAACTTGAAAATAGGAAGACGAGTCATTGGGCGCCCGCCATTCTAATGAAGCCGGGGACGAATGCTTCGCGACCCTCCATTAGCGCCCCGAAACCAGCCTGACTTGGCCTGCTGATGCGGAAATTACATCCCTCGCGACACCCTGCCAGCTCCAATTCCGATCGGCTGACTCGGCAATGTTGTTCCCGATCTGACGCCTTTGCGTCTGATCGATCGAGAGCCAGCGGTTCACTTTCGCGGCCAGGTCATCAATCACTTGCGGCCCCAGGGGCAGTCCGATCATCCCTTTCACCTCAGGTACCTCCCGGGCCAGCGTGCCGGTGACCTCGGCCAGCCCCGAATGGTCCGCACAGACCGGCAAGACCCCCGATGCGGCGGCCTCGGCCGCGACCATGCCGAAAGCCTCGGGGAAGGTCGAGGGGACGATCATCGAATCGGCGGCGGGAACAACCCGCGCCACTTCATGGTGCTCAAGCCGGCCGCTGAAGGAAATCGAGCCGGCGGCCGCGATGCCGGCCGCTTCGTAACCCGGGGGCGGAGAGGCAAAGAACGACGTCAGGTAGGCGAGCGGGCTTTCCTCTCCCCCTTCAAGGCCACGTCCGGCCTCGGCGATCTCCCGGGCGGCATCTGAATCACCACTGGTCACGGCGGTAGCCAACGCCCGCAAGCCCATCTCATAGGCTCCGAAACCGACCAGCATCAACCGGGCCCCCGGATTTTCCCGGTGAATCAGGGGCCAGGCGCTGATGATCAGGTCAACCCCTTTCGAGACGATGAGTTTGCCGACGAAGATCACCCGCGGCCCTGCCGCATGCTCGAAGTCGTCGAGTGCGGCGAACGCTTCTTCGGCGTCGCGACCGAAAGTGGCGGACGGCGGCTCGGTCCGGATCTCCTCTCGCAGGGAAGCGATCCTTCCAGCCCGTTCTTCCGGGGCCAGCGGGGCGAAGGCGGCTGTATCCACTCCGGGCGGGCCGAAGCCGGTCTTCTGTTCGAGGTCGAGCCCGGGAATCGCCGCCCACATCGAGGCCGCGGTGTGATGGGAGCCGACCAGCACCGATGCCGCCGGCCGCAGACCCTCGGCCGCCCAATCCACGAAGCGCGGGTTCGGCTTGATTGTGTACTCAAGGTCGGATCCGTGGTTCTTCACCGCATAGGGTCGAATCCCCGACCGGGCGAGAATCACCGGACCCATGATCAGGTGGTTGGCCAGTGCCGCTTCAACCCCGCCGGCCCGCTCGTCAACCGCGCGGACCGCGGCGACATTGACTTCGACGTAGTGCTCGAGTTCCGCATCGCTCAGGCGAGGAAACGCGCGGGCCTCAAATCCTTCGTAGGGATCTTCGACGTACACCGGCAGGAGGTTGCCGATCGGCGGCCGGTAGACGGTGACCGACCCCGGACCGGACAGCGGGCGGAGCTCCTCGACCTCGACCGGGCCGATTGAGCTTTCTTCCGCGGCCGGCCAGGTGCCGACGGCATTCACCCACTCCAGGTCACCCGCATCCAGGTCCTGACAGAGAAGGTGAACGTCGTGCCCGAGCCCGGCCAGCGCCCGGGCCAGATTGGCGTTGTAAATGTTGCTCCCGGTCCCGCGAAGGAGGTACCCGTGAAAGATGAGAATCTTCATTGCCGGTTATTCTCCACCCTGATGACCACCGAAAGCGTGAACACCGATCCGATCTACCGTCTGCGTGCCGCTGCGTCCGGGCGCGAAGCCATCGCTCCCGTGCGGGAAGGCGTCGTCTACCGGGATGTCGAGACCGGCGAGGAACTCGAGCCGGTGGCTGCCGTGCTGCCGGTCACCCGTGAGGGGTCCGGTCTGCCTCGCACCCCCGCGAACCTCCGGGTCTGCCGCCGTTGCGAACAGCTCACTCCGCGCGATCTCGATACCTGCGAGTTCTGCGGTCTCCCGAGCCGGTAGCAGCGGGTCGGGCCTGCCGGAGTCCGGGTCCGCGCCTCCGGCTTCCGGGGAGGCGTCTACGGGGCAACCACGGTTGCCTTGTAAAGCAGCCTTCCTCCGTCGTAATAGCAGCCGTAGCGCTTGACCGAATTAACTTTCTGCTGCGGATGGGACTTCACGAGAGCTTCGTTGGGGCGATCGAAGCTGTCGGTCCCGATCGAGCACATCGTTGGTCCCCGGCTGCCCCGCCAGGTGTTGAACTTCCTGGCCCGGGCACATCTACCCGGGTTCACTACCCCGCCGCCTGGGGACGCGTTGCAGGCCATCGGCACCCAGAAGGCAGGCGCCCAGG
Organism: Solirubrobacterales bacterium; assembly: GCA_044221915.1. Classification (GTDB taxonomy): domain Bacteria; phylum Actinomycetota; class Thermoleophilia; order Solirubrobacterales; family 70-9; genus 67-14. The sequence goes on along the minus strand of JBGAOF010000025.1, from coordinate 7,279 downwards.
TGGGAATGGTCAAGGCGACAACATCACCCCGGATGACCTTGAGCGGTTTGATCGCGAACTTGATCTCGGTGCCGAAGTAGGGGTTGAGGATCTGGGTCCCGCTGGCCCGGATCAGCCGGTAGCGTGGCGGCCCCTTGCGGCCCTCCCCCACTTGGCGGAGGATCGAGATTCGCGCCTTCGACGGTGAACCGAACAGACGGTTGAAGTAGGGGCGCTGGGCCGGCCCGTACCGGCGGCTGGCCTTCCGGGTCGGATTGGAAAGCTGGATCGACCAGGCGATTACCTTGCCCCTGCGGTACGGGACGACGAAGTTCTTGCCGCCGGCACCCTTCTGGAAGACCTGGTAGCCGGTGACCTTGCCTTCCGCGATGCAGGCCCTGGTCGTGGCCCTGGTGCCGCAGTTCGGGGTAACCGGGTCGCTGGTCACACCGAGCACAACCCGACGGTTGCTCTCGGCCTCCGCGGACGGGAAAGCGCCGGCAATCGCCAGCCAGGCCAGTAATCCCAGCCCGGCGAAAGCGAGACTCCCGGCAACAAGTACCGAACGGCGCGGATGATGTGATCCCGAATTGGCCATTTCCTGCTTCAACACCGAGGCTACGCCACGGATGCGAAAGTTCAAGCAGATTTCCGGTCCGGGAAATCCTTCCCGTGCGGGCCGGGTCCGCGGTCTCCGGCCGCGATCAGCCGGAATCCGGTCAGCGGCCGACGATCAGGGCCGAATACAGCAGCACGTTGCCGCCGTAATAACAGCCGTACCTGCGCACCGACCCGATCCCCGTCTGGGGGCGGGTCTTCTCCAACTGCTCGTTGGGCTGGGGCACGTTGCTGAGCTCGCATGTGTCCTCGAGCGGCACCCGGCTTGCCCGCCAGGTGTAGCGCTCCCGGGCCCTGTCGCAACGAGCCGGATCAAGATCCCCGTACTGGGTTCCGTTGCAGGCCCGGGGCTTCCAGAGGGCGGGTGCCCAGGTTGGAATCGTCAGGGCGACAACGTTGTTCTTGTACACATTGAGCGGCCTGTCGAGCGCGAAAGTGACGCGACTACCGAAATAGGGGTTGAGGATCTCAACCGGGCTGCGACGAACGAGTTTGAAACGGGGTCCGCCCTTCCGGCGCTTCTCGACCTGACGGAGAATCGAGACACCTGCCTGCGCCGGTGCGCCAAAGATCGAGTTGAAGGCCGGCAACTGGGCGGGATTGTCATCAATATCGGCTCGTGTCGGCCGGGCCAGCGAAATTGACCAGGCGACCAGTTTCCCGTCGAACGGGACCACGAAATTCCGACCCGGGTATTTCGCCGAAAGGGACTGGAAAGCCGTGAGGCGGCCTTCCACCGTGCAGTCGCGGGAGAAATCCCGCCCGCAGTTCGGGGCCAGGGTGTTGATGTTGCGGGCGCCAAGCTCGATCCGCTGGGTTGAGCCGGCTTCGGCCTGTGTTGAGGAAACAGCGGACAGCACCATGAAAGCCAGGGCTGTGACCGCGGTCAGGATCGCCAGGGTATATGCGGCCCGGAGGCCACCTGCTGTGAGGGGGGTTCGAAGCATCGAATACTGGAACACGGTTGGGTGCCTCAAGGTTGCGCTCCGGATCCGGACAGGACCCGGTTGTGACTACGGTTACTTGTATCGGTAAGTAATGCGGCCGCGGGTCAGGTCGTAGGGGGAAAGCTCGATCTTCACCCGGTCGCCCGGCAGGATCCGGATGTAGTGCCGGCGCATCTTGCCAGAGATATGACCGAGTACTTCATGGTCGTTGTCGAGTTTGACCCGGAACATCGTATTGGGGAGGGCTTCGGTGATCTCGCCCTCCATTTCGATCTTTTCTTCTTTAGCCATGCGGAGACGAGGCTACTACTCAGGCGGCTTCAAGGAAGCGCCGGGCATGCTCTACAGCTTCGTTTGCATTGTTAATCTCACCTGCATACCGCGCCGCGGAGAGCTCCGCCATCACTTCTCCCAGCTGCGGCCCGGTTTCAATCCCGAGTTCCAGGGCCAGCTCGTTGCCCGGCAAAAACTGCCTGGGAGGCCCGGTCCTGTCCCAGTCCAGGCCGTGGGCGACCATCTCGCGGGCCAGTTCCAGGTGAGCAGCCACCATCTCCTGGCTGGCGATCCGGGCGCCGCCCCGGGCCGCCAGCCGGTCGGCGACCGTGAGCAACGTCACATCAACCGCAACCGGATCGGTGTGGTCAAGGTAGGCAAACACCTGCCGCCGGTCCAGGGGACTAGACGGGACCAGGAACCCGAGGATCAGGTGGTGCCGGGCGAGGTCGGCAAGGTAGCCGGTGAGCCTCCGGCTTGCCCGGAGTTCACGGAAACGGGCCTCGATCTGTTTCGCGCCGAGCTGGTCGTGACCACGAAACGAGATGAACCCATCCTCCTCCTGCCGGGTCTGTGGCTTTGCACAGTCGTGAAAGAGCGCGCCAAGCCGGAGGGCCACGCCGCGGGTCACCCCATCCGCCAGCGGCCGGGCCAGATACCCGGCGACTTCCGGAGCGCGGTCCCCGGTGAAGCGTTCCAGTTCGGTCTCGATCCGGAGGACACCCTCCACCACTTCCATCGTGTGGCCGAATACGTCACGGTGATGGTTGGGGCCCTGGATTACCCCGTGAAGCTGGCCGATTTCCGGCAGCAAGCTCTCGAAAAGGCCGATCGCGTCCATCGCTCCCAGTCCGCCAAGCGGGTCCCGGGCACCGATCAGCAGCAGCAGTTCCGCCAGGCGACGCTCACCCGCCGGGTGGGCGGCTTCGGCCGCCGAGCGCCGGGCGAGCGACATGGTTTCCGGCTCGATCTCCCAACCGAACTGAGCCACCAGCCGGGCGGCCCGCATCAGCCTCAGGGGATCATCGCTGAACGATGCCGGTCCGCAGGCGCGGATCAGGCCGGCTTCCAGGTCGGCCAGCCCGCCGAGCGGATCGAGCGCCTGCTCCCCGTGGAGGTCAACGGCGATCGCTCCCAGGGTGAAATCCCGCAAAGCCAGATCGTCCTCGATCGTTTCTGCCCGCAGCCCGGCCACATCAACCTGCCACTTGCCCTCGCCTCCGGTTACTCGCCAGGCCGGAAACTCCTCGGAAAGCTCAAACGCGACGCCGTCAAGTTCCGCGGCAATCTTTCGGGCCGGGGCTGCGGGTGGCCCGGATACGGCGAGATCGAGGTCGTTGACCTCGCGGCCAAGAGCAACATCCCGGACCGCACCACCGACCAGCCAGGCGGGAACCCCGGCCAGGACTTCGCGCAACTGTCCGGCCCGGGGGGCCTCCAGAGCCCGCGAGGCCAACTGCCCGAGCTGCATGACCGTCACCGGGACTCGCTGTCCCGCCCCACCCGGGGGACCCGGGGGGAAATGCCGCAGGTGACCTCGTAGTTGATCGTCTCGAGCGGCCGCGCGACCTGCTCCGCCAGAATCGTCTCATCTCCCTGGCTCCCGATCAGGGTCACTTCGTCCCCGACCCGCACTTTCGATTCGGGGCCAAGATCAACCGTGATGTTGTCCATCGAAACGGTGCCGCAGATCGGATAGCGGCTACCACCAATCAGAACCTCGCCACGGTTCGAGAGCCCACGCCGCACCCCGTCGCCGTAGCCGACCGGAACGGCGGCGACGAGCGTTCGCCGGTCGGCTTTCCAGGTGCGGCCGTAGCCGGCGCTCTGTCCCGGTTCGAACTCCTTGACCGAGGCAACCCAGGAGTGAAACGAAAGCACCGGTTTGAGGTTGTGGAGGGCCGGGTCCTCACCGAACGGATCCAGACCGTAGATCGCCACTCCGGGACGAACCAGGTCGAAGTGGCATGAACTGTCGGCGATCATCGCCGCACTGTTCGCCGCGTGAAGTTTCACACCGGGAAATTCGCGCCGGGCCCGCTCGCCGATTTCAGCCAGGCGGTCGCGCTGCAGATCGCGGTAGCTGTGGTCCGCTTCGTCGGCGGTGGCGAAATGGGTCCAGATCGATGCGAGCCTCAGGTTGGGATGGGAGTCAGCCGTACGGGCAAGCTCCAGCACCAGTTCGGGGTCGGTGGCGCCAAGGCGGCCCATTCCCGTGTCGTACTTCACATGCACCCCGACCACGAGCCCCGAGACCGCCGCCTGGTCGGCGAGAGTCGCCATGAACCCCGGCTCCCAGGCGGCCACGTCGGCCCCGGCCGAGACAGCCATGTCGATCTCGCCGGGAGCCAATGCCCCCAGCACCAGCAGCGGAACGTCCGGGGCAACGCTGCGGGCCAGCATCGCCTCGCTGGCGGTGGCGAAGGCGATCCGGTCAGCCCCCGATTCGGCCACGGCGGCCACGCAGTGAAGGGCACCGTGACCATAGGCATCGGCCTTGAGCACCGGACAAAGCTCCACCCCGCGACCCAGGCGGGATTTCAGCTCACGGCAGTTGTGCCGGAGCGAAGCAACGTCGATCCGGGCCTCGGCCCGCTCGTACATCAGGCCCCGGTGAGGGCAGCCAGTACATCGACCCGGGTGACCACGCCAACCAGTCGGCCCTCGTCATCAACGACCGGCAGGCGGTTGTGCTTTCGTTCCGAGATCAGCCGGCCGGCATGTTCCGCTGGCTCATCCGGGCCGACCGTCACCGGGTCGGCGGTCATCATGTCAGCGGCCGTGGCGGCAAAGGCCTTCCTCGCCCGTTCTTCCCAGTGCTTGGTCGATTCGAGAAAAACGATGCCGCCCATGATGTTCACGTAATGGGGCAGGTGAAAATCGGAATCCTCGTTTGAAATGACCAGATCGGAATCGGTGATTATCCCGAGCACCTTGCGGGTGTCGTCAACCACGGGAACACCCGGCAGGTCATTGGTCTGCAGGGTCTCGATTACCTGCTGGATCGAATCGTCCGGCGAGACGCTGGCCGGCTCCCGGTCCATGATTTCAGCGACGGTCGTCATCGGCGGCAGATTATGCCATTACCGGCGGCCGTCAGAGCCTCCCCGGCCCGCCGAAGGGCAAGGCGGCAGGGTCAGCCGGTGGAAGGGATCATCGCCTGGGGGATCGCACCGATCACATCTGATGCGATGACCCCGTCCCGATTGCCGACGTTGAGGGTTGCGATGTCTCCGGCGGCGGCGTGGGTGAAGACGGCCGCTGAAGCGGCCTCGAATGCATCGAGTCCACGGGCGAGAAAGGCACCGGCGAGACCGGCCAGGACATCTCCGGTGCCGGCCGTAGCGAGGGCCGGAGCCGGCAGGGTGTTGACCGCGACGCGGCTGCCGTCTGTGATTATTGTGTCGTCACCCTTCAAAGCGACCACCGCTCCGGTCCGGGTGGCCAGCTCCCTGGCCGAAGCCAGCCGGCGGGCCGCGACTTCGGCCGAGGTTCGCCCCAGCAGCCGCCCCGCCTCGCCATCGTGAGGAGTGAGGAGGGTCGCGCTTTCGCGGTCCCGGATCGGCTCCGGGTCCGATCCAAGCAACGTCAAGGCATCGGCATCGACCACCAGCGGGGAGTTGATCCGGGCCGAAAGCTCACGGACCAGCTCGCCGGTCTCCCGATTCCGGCCAATTCCGGATCCAAGGACCGCCGCTGCCGTTCCGTCAACGTGCTCGAGAATCGGTCCGATGTCATCGGGGCCCAATGAGAGAGACCCCTGGCCGAAGCCCTTGGTCATGACCTCGGTCAGCTTCGCTTCAAGAATGTCCTCCAGGCCGCCCGGGACCGCCGCGGTCGCGTATCCGGCTCCGCCCCGGATTGCCGCTTCTGCCGCCAGGCAGACCGCTCCGGTCAGGCCGCGGGATCCACCGATGATTGAAACCCGCCCCGAAGTGAACTTGTTTGAACCGGCGCCGCGGCGCGGCAGAAGGTCAAGCACCCCGGGGCGGATCGCTCCACCGGCCCGGGGGCCGGGAGCCGCTTCCGGAATCCCGATCGGGATCACCTCGACCGGGCCGCAAAGCCGCTTGCCGGGAGCGATCAGGTGCCCGAGCTTGCGTTGGTGGAAGGTCACGGTACGGTCGGCACGGACCACCGTCCCGGAGGCTTCCCCGGTGGATGCATTCACACCCGAAGGAACATCACAGGCAATTACCGTAAGACCGCTCGCGTTGACCGCCCGGATCGCCCCCGCCAGTGGTTCCCGGGGCTCGCCGTCAAAGCCCGTGCCGAGCATCGCGTCAATCAGGACTCCTCGCAACGCCGCCGCCGAAAAGCCATCCGCGGCGATCTCGACCATGTCAGCGGGCAACCGCTCGAGGTTGGCTCGCGCGTCGGGGCTCAGTTCTTCCGGTTCTCCGAGGAGGATCACCCCCGGCGTGAAGCCGGCTTCAGCCAGATGCCTCGCGGCGACCAGGCCGTCGCCGCCGTTGTTGCCCTTGCCACAGACCGCCGTCACCTCCCCCCGGCCTGCGGCATCAGCCGCCGCCCGGGCCAGACCCCGGCCGGCCGCTTCCATCAGCTCGAGTGAAGGTATCCCGGCCTTCTCGATTGCCCAGCGGTCAGCCGCGCCCATGCCCTCGGCGTCATAGACCGGATCAAGCCAGGGTTCCAATCAGCCTTCCCCTGCCGCCAGAGCCTGGCCCCTGGCTGCACACTCCCCGGCCTTCGCGATTGCGACGGCACCGGCCATTTCCTGGGTGTGGGTGAGGCTGACCTCCACCTCCCCGCCCAGTGAATCCGCGGTTTTCCTCACCTGCCCGGAGAGCGCCAGGACGGGTGCCGGGTTAGCGCTGTCGCCAGGGATCACCTCGATTTCGCGCAGCCGGGTGCCAGGCCCCAGCCGCAGGGCCTTGACTACGGCTTCCTTGGCGGCAAACCGGGCCGCCAGGTGCCGGCCCGGCCGGGCCATCGAAGTGGCGTACCCGATCTCCCGGTCGGTGAACAGACGGCCGGCGAGGCGGGGATGGCGATCGAGTGCCCGCTCAATGCGGGCGATCTCGATCAGGTCCATCCCCACCCCGCCGGTCATCGGCCGTTCCGGGCCTCGCTACTTGCCGAGGCCCATGTTGAACTCGAAGGTGCCTTCCTCGCTGCTTGAGCCCGCCGCCATGTACTTGAACTTGGCAAGGACCTTGGCCGCGGAGCTTGCATCCGGGTCACCGTGGCCTTCGTTGGCGACCAGCGCCGCGATCCCGAGCGGATTGGCGAACATGTCCAGGCCGGCTGCTTCGGTTGACTCGTCAGCGGCCTTGTAGGCATCGCTGTCGGCCAGGGTCGGGCCGGAACCCGTCAGGGCGTTCATTGAGGCCTTCATGCCGATCCCGATCACCATGCGGTCACCCTTGACACCGACCACAACCGGCCGGCCGGGCAGCTCCGGGGTACGGACACGGAAGCCGGCCACGCCACCGGGCAGC
>JBGAOF010000259.1:0-2226 GCA_044221915.1 Solirubrobacterales bacterium | reverse complement strand
ATGGGTTGGCGCTGCCAACGAGCGGTCGACTGCCGGATTTAGGATGATGCCGGTAACGCCGTCGCCGGTGGCCGGCCTGAGCTTGTGCGGTATCCAGTTGCCCTGGTAGGCGGATCTGTCAACTTCCAGGTCTTCGGCGAGCAGGTCGGTGGTGGGACGGACCGGAAAGTGCGGGTCGAAGGATCCGACCCCGACCCGGACTTCGTCATCGGCCGGGAAGGACCAGCCGTAGCCGGCCGGTACGTAGCGCCGGTTGATGAAGACCTCAAGGTCCTCATTGCCGCCCGGGGGGTGCACCTCCAGGCCCCTTGAAAGCGGCGCGTCGGGCGGCTGGTAATGGGCGCCTGCGGCAAGGACCCGTTTCCAGCCCAGTGCGTCGACAACCAGCGGCGCTTCAATTCCGCCACGGTCGGTTTCGATCAAATGCGAAGCCCCGGGGGCCGGTTTCCCCGGATGGGCCCTTCCGTTGACTTTCGCGGTTTCGAAAGTGGCATCGCACTGGTCCCGGAGCAGGTCACAGAAGACCGGGTAGTCAAAGGTGGAGAAGGACCAGGGGACCGGCAGGCGGAGCGAGCCGTGGGCGGTGTGGATCAGAACCGAGTCAAAGCGCTGTTTTTCGGATTCCAGCAACCCCAGCTCCTCCAGCCACGCGGTCGGGATCGCGCAGGCCGAGGTCTGGCGCTCGCCGATCTCGTAGCGGTCGATCAGCAGCACATCCGCGCCACTGCCCGCCAGCTGCCGGGCCACCATCAGGCCGGCGAAGCTGGCCCCGCAGATCAGAACGTCCCGCGAACCGCTCAGATCGGTCCGCTCTTCACCACGCTTTGTCGCCCGTCTGGCCATCCGAAAGAGGGTAGCCGAGCGGTCATTTCCGAGGCGGCTTGGCCAAGGCCGACCCAACCATTCCTGATGTCTGTGGGCCGGCGGGTTTGCATTCGACCTGGCCACCCCGGCGGGGCGAAGCTCACCGACTCCTGATTTTTGGCATCATCCCCGGACTGTGACTACTACTGAAACCACACTCCAACCCGCCCCAGAGGGGGTTCCGGTCGAAGGCTCAAATGGCCTGCTCATCAACGTTGACGGCCGGATCGTTCCAAACTACGCAGCGACCATCGTTTCGTTCGAGGAAGGCGATGTCGTCAACGGCAAGGTCGTCCGCATCGATCGCGACGAGGTTCTGCTTGACATCGGCTACAAGTCCGAAGGCGTAATTCCTGCCGGCGAGCTCTCGATCCGCAAGAACGTCGACACCTCGGAAGAGGTCGAACTCGGCGAGGAACTCGACGCGCTGGTCGTGACCAAGGAGGACGCCGAAGGGCGTCTGATCCTGTCGAAGAAGCGGGCCCGCTTCGAGAAGGCCTGGCGCAAGATCGAGACGGCCGCCGAGAACGGCGAACCGGTCGAAGGCAATGTGATCGAGGTCGTCAAGGGCGGTCTCATCCTCGACCTCGGCATTCGTGGCTTCCTGCCTGCCTCCCTGGTCGACATCCGCCGGGTCCACAACCTTGACGAGTTCATGTCTCAAACCCTCGAATGCAAGGTCATCGAGCTCAACCGCAGCCGCAACAACGTGGTGCTTTCCCGTCGCGCGGTCCTCGAGGAGGAGCGCAAGGAAGTTCGCGACCAGATCCTCGACCGTCTGCAGCCGGGCGAAGTAGTCGAAGGCAAGATTTCCAACATCGTCGACTTCGGTGCCTTTGTGGACCTCGAGGGCATCGACGGCCTGATTCACATCTCCGAGCTCTCCTGGAGCCATGTCAACCATCCTTCCGAGGTGGTGGCGATCGGCGACACGGTCAAGATCAAGGTGCTCGACATTGACCGCGACCGCCAGCGCATCTCGCTTGGCCTCAAGCAGACCCAGGAGGACCCGTGGCAGCGGGTGGTCAGTACGTATCGCTCCGGCGACGTGCTCGAAGGCACGGTCACCAAGGTCGTTTCCTTCGGTGCCTTCGTCGAAATCCTCGACGGGGTCGAGGGCCTCGTCCACATCTCCGAGCTGGCCGACCATCACGTCGAGAATCCGGGTGAGGTAGTTGAACTCGGGGCCAGCCTCAACGTCAAGATTCTCGAGATCGATGAAGAGCGGCGCCGTCTCTCGCTCTCAATCAAGCGGGTTGAGGGCCAGAACATGCTGCTGAAGGACCTCGGCGCCGCCCTGGCGGCCGCCTCGGGGACCCCGGAGGCGGAGGAAGCGGCCCCGGAGCTTGGTCTCTCAGAAGA
>JBGAOF010000258.1:0-2234 GCA_044221915.1 Solirubrobacterales bacterium | reverse complement strand
AGCAGATCCGGCGCGATCACGGTGTGCTTTTCGGCCAGTCGCGGCATGATCGACTTCCAGGTACGGGAGCTTGAGGTGATGCCGTGAATCAGGAGGACCGGCGGTCCTTCTCCCATCCGGTGATAGGTGACCGGCTGACCGTGGATCTCGATCGTTTCGCGTGCTGCCATGGTCGGATGATCTCAGCCGCGGCCGTGTCCCGGGGTGATGCCGGGCACAGAGCCGGGCCGGTGCCGGACAGTCTGCGGGCGAAAGCGCTGATCACCGGGAAACGAAACAACGATCAGTTTCGGCTTGGTACCGGCGGGAATCGGGACAGCCAGGCGTTCAAGGCCGGACCTGACCGGGATCCGCCGGGTGATCGCGCGGGCGGCCGAATCGGCAGCCGGCCGACCGGGGCTTCTGTCGGCCAGGCGAATATCCAGGCGGACCGGGAAGGAGGCGAGCGGGTTGATCGAGATCCGCAGGCGAACCAGCCGGTGGCCCCAATTCGCCGAGACGATGCGAAGGCCGGGCAGGCGCCTGCTGGTGCCGGCCACACCGTCCGGGCCCCGGCCGGGGCTGACCGGATCGCGGCCCGCGTCGAGTTCGGCGAGATGATCGTGCAGGGCCGTGCCGACCGGGGCGAGGGGTGTGCCGCCAAGGTCGGAGACCAGGGAGAAGTTGCCGCAGCCATCGGTTGGCAGCACCCACCAGGCCCAGGCGAGGTAACCGATCGAATGTGCGTCGGCCCAGTCCATGAAGCGGGTCACATGATCCGGGGCACCGCAGTCGTTTTGACCGAATTCGGCGGCCAGGACAGGGACTTCCCTGGCCAAGGGCGCGATCTCCCGGTCCCAGCAGGTGGCGGTACGGCATCGTTGCTGGGTGTAATTGTGAAAACCGGCGATCAGCTGGGGGTCATCGGGGGCATGTTCGCGCCAGCCCCGAAGATCGTTGGCATAGTCAACTCCGGAAAGCAGAACCGGCTGGGTCGCCCCGGCATCGCGCACCACCGAGGTCAGCCGGGAAAGGCCTACCGTCTGGTACCAGCCGGAACCGCTGACGGCAGCTGTGTCCGGTTCGGACGGTGCCATGCAGCCACCATCCCGCCAGCACATCCAGCCGAGCCCGAAAACCTTCGTGTCATTGGCATTCCAGCGGGAATGAGGTTCGTTGAAAAGGTCAAAGATCACCGATCGGCTGGCCTTGAACCGGCTTGCGACCGAATACCAGAACGCAGGCGAACGGTCATCGGGCATCGGTCGCAGGCCGTCAGCCATCACACCGTCCGGCCCGGACCAATGCAGATCGACGATGGCGACGATTCCGGCATCGTTGAGCGCGTCCACAAAATCCTCAACCGCATGGCGGTAGCCGTCTGCGGTGAGGTCACCGGCTGGCAATCCGTCGTCACCGAGCCAGCAATCCTGGTTGAGCGGCAAACGGACCGTGTTGATCTTCCAGGCCGCCATCGCAGCCACCGTCGCGGCGGCCTCGTCCGGGGCCGTCCCTGCCTCGCCATAGTCCCATCCTTGCTGGCAGGCGTACTCAAAGCCGGGGAAGTTGACCCCGCGGGGGATGAACCGCTTTGAAGTGAGGTCGTCAACGATCCGGTTGCCCTCGACCACGGGCTGCGGGGCGTCGGCAGCGGCCACCGCGGAGGTCACGAGAAAAGCCACGACAGCCGCCGAAACCAGGTATCGAAAGCGTCGCGCCATCGAGCAAGGGTAGCTGAGCAAACCGGGGCATCGCAAGGCAGGGGCGCCACCCGGCTATCCTTGCGGCCGGATGCTGCCAGACGGAAAAACGGATGGACGACGAACCCGGTTCTAGTCCCGGGCGTACCCCGGCCCGGATGAGGGGTGCGCTGCTTCGATGATCGAGGTCCTGCTCGTCTGCGTTTCGCTGGCCCTGGTTGTGGCCTGTGGTGCCTTCGTGGCCGCGGAATTCTCATTTGTGACTGTCGACCGTTCCCGGGTTGAACGGGAAGCCGAGGCCGGCGACCGGCACGCACGCGGGATCCGGCAGGCGTTGAAAAGCCTCTCCACGCAGCTCTCGGCGGCCCAGGTGGGGATCACCGTCACCAACCTGGTCATCGGCTTCCTCGCCCAACCCTCGGTGGCAGCCCTGATCGACGCGCAACCTAGCTCAAGGGTCAATACTACAACGACGTCACCGAATATCCTGCCCGCTCGCGCGGCTTCTTCTTTCCGGGCCAGGCGCACGGCGGTCGCGCCGTTGTGTGCAGCACA
>JBGAOF010000257.1:0-2300 GCA_044221915.1 Solirubrobacterales bacterium | reverse complement strand
GACCGTGCGGCAGAGATCCTCGTCGCAGAAAGCCCAGAGGTCGGTCAGGCTGCCGCCACCCCGGCAGACCACGATCACCTCGACTCCGCCGAAGGTGGCCATGTCACTCAGTATGCGCCTGATTGCCGGAGCCGCCTTGCGATCCTGGACCGGGGCGAATCCCCAGACGATCTCTCCCTGCCAGCCCCTGCGCTGGAGGCCGACCAGGAGGTCCTGCCGGGCAGCTCCACCCTGCGCCGTGATCACCCCGATCCGCCGGGGCAGCAACGGGCGCCGCAACTTCTTCTGAGGTTCGGTGAGCCCCTCGGCGACGAAGCGCCTTCGCAGCTCGGCCAGCCGGGCGATCAGGTCACCTTCACCGGATGGCCGCAGGTCCGTGGTCCGGAAGCTGAACGAGGGCGAAGCCGTCTTGCCGCCCTCGTAATAGTCGGGGCCGCCGGTCGCGACTACCTGGGCACCCACCTTCACCGCCTGCTCCGGCAGGTTCAACCGGTCAAACTCCCGTCGCCACATGGTGCAGCGAACCCCGCCCCGTTCGTCCTTCAGCTGAAAGTAGATCTGAACCGGGCTCCGGCTGAACTCGGTTATCTCCCCTGTGATGGTCGCCCGCGGCAGACTGTTCATCTGCCTCTTCAGGGCTTGCGCGTACTCGCCGACAGGGGTCGGTGCCGGTTCTTCCCCGCCCTTGCCCGCTCCGTCCGGGCTCGCAGAACGAGAATCCCCCACCTCTCTCTGCCGGAACTCCCCACTCATCGTCCCAGCATGACAGCGACCGGTGACGGCATCGGCTTCACCAACCGCGATGCCGACCAACCCGGAGCAGCGGGAAGGCCGGAACTACCGCAGGGAGTCCTGCCACCGGAAAGCCCATTCCCGCAAGGCAAGGATCGCCGGTTTGAGGTCCATGCCCATCTCGGTCAGACCGTAGGTCACCTTCACCTGGGGCCCATCCTCAACTTCGCGAATCATCAGGCCCGCTTCCTCGAGCTCGCGCAGCCGCTGGGAAAGCAGCCGGTCGGAAAGGCCGGGTATGGACCTCTTCAATTCCGCAAAACGCAACGGACCCTCTGCCAGCGCCCAGATGATCGCCCCGCTCCAGCGTTTGCCGACCAACTCGATGCCCGCGTGAAAATGGGGGCAGACCTCGGTCAAAGCCGGCTTTTCCGGACGGCCATCGGCCGTCTCCCAGTTGGCGGTTGAACCGGTCACCGTGATTTCACTCTAGCGGAGCGCTATCGCGGGAAAACCCTGATCTTCCGACTGGGCCACCTTCAGGCGCAGTGGCCGGCGTCAACCCTGGTCACCTTCAGGCACAGGGGCCGGTGTCAACTTCGGCCCCACTTGCCCTTGCTCCGATCCTGGCCAGGACCCGGTTCGGAATGGCCAGGCCCCCGGCGGGTCCTTCGGTGGTCGCCGCGAACACGGTTCCCAACACCCGGCCCTTCGAATCAACCAGCGGGCCACCGGAGTTACCGTGCCTCACCTGCCCCCGCAGAGTCAACATGGAACGCTCGAACGGACCCGAACCATAGGCGTCGTCACCCAGCAGAATCCGAGTTGACCCAGCCCGGGCAGGAGTGATTGTCAGGGGACCATCGAGCGGGTAGCCAATCACCGCGGCAGGGCTGCCGCGACGAGCCCGCGTCAGCGCGGGCAGCGCCGGCACCTCGAGGTCGGCCCGGAGGATCGCGATGTCGTTGCGGGGATTGAAGGCGATCGGGACGGCTTCCGCGGATCGGCCGTCGTTGGTTTCGATCTCCGTGTCGTCCTGGCCCGCCACCACATGCGCGTTGGTCACAAAGGTGTCGGGTCCAACCGCCCAGCCGGATCCCATCACCCCGAAGCCCTGGCAGGTTCCGGATACCTTCACCACCGATCCCGCGGCTCGCCGTACGGCTGACTCGCTTCCGGTCCCCTGGTCCGGGCGGGCGATCCCTTCCGGTGAAGAAGCGAACCTCGGGACCGGATCGATCCGGTGAAGCGCCTTGATCAAGGGCCCCGACGGGGGCATCACATCGTTGACCGCGCCAACCAGCAGGGATTTCTGGAACTCCCGGCGCAGACCGTCAGAGCTCGGGTAGTACACCGCCACAGCCGCCAATACCCAGATCACCCCGAGACCAACCGCGGCCACCAGAAGGGCACCCCCGATTCCGTCCACAACTTCCCAGAATGGGTGCTGTACCGCGGAATCCCGGACCCGCCCACCCAGGCTGGCAGCCAAAGCCACCCCCCCGGGGGCAAACCCCATCGCCCCGCCCCGGGGGGCCCGTGGGGCCTAGGGGGGAATAGTACCCGGG
>JBGAOF010000256.1:0-2311 GCA_044221915.1 Solirubrobacterales bacterium | reverse complement strand
TCTTCCTGCCCGGGCCAACCGGGCGAGGCAAACCGGGCAAGGCAGGTGCTTCTCGTATATTGCCCGTTATGGGAAAGATCGCAGGGAATCAAGGGAGACTGTTTACGGCTGGGCTGATCGTCGCTTTCGCCGCGCTGGCTCTGATGTTCACAACCGCCCCGGCCGGGGCGGCGACCAGGACGGCCACCGTCGTCAGCGGGCCGGCAAGGGCGGTGATCGGGACCGGACAATGGTCTTTCACCTTCCATGACAAGCGGCGCAAGCCCGTCCTCGACGAACAGGCCGGGACCGGCCCGACCCGGATCGGCCGGCTCGGCTTCGAAGTGGACGGAAACTGGAAGCACGCAACCAGGGTGATCGAGTCCAGGAAGGCCGGCCACAACCAGATCCTGCTGCTGAAAACCACCGACCCGAACCGCAGACTCCAGGTCAAGGTCAACCGGGCCCATGAGGGGTCGGTCCGGCTGACCGCATCGATCGTCGGTTCCCTGACCGGGGTCGAGGCGATCGGCATGGCCTTCAAGGCACCGGCCGGCGAACGGTATCTCGGCTTCGGCGAACGCTCGAACGCGGTCAACCAGCGCGGCAACGTGGTTGAAAGCTGGGTCGGCGAAGGCCCATACCAGACCAGCGAATACCCGGCGATCGAGCATTTCGTCCCTGCCTGGGGGATGCGCCGCCGGGCCGATGACACCTACTTCCCGATGCCCTGGCTGCTTTCCACCTCCGGCTACGGCGTCCTGGTCGAAAACTCCGAACCGAGCTACTTCCACCTCGGCTCCGACCGCAAGGACACCTGGAGCGTGCAGCTCAACCGGACCGTGGACGGTCTCGCCAACCAGCCCGAAAACCGGCCTGCGCCGCGTTCGATCACCCTGCGCTTCTTCGCCGGGCCGAAACCGGCCGATGTCCTGCGGCGTCTCAGCGCCGCGCTCGGCCGCCAGCCCGTCCCCGCCCCGTTCTTTTTCGGGCCGTGGGTCCAGCCCAAGGGCGACGCGCTGACCACCGTCCAGAAGCTGCGGGATTCGGATGTCCCGACCTCGCTGCTCCAGACCTACGAGCACTACCTGCCCTGCCAGAACCAGATCGGAAACGAGCAGGCCCAGCGGGACCTGACCTCCGCGGTCCACAGCAATGGCATGGCGATCACCACCTACTTCAACCCGATGCTCTGCACCAGCCGGCCGCTGTTCAGCCAGCTCGGTGCCGAGGGCGGGCTGACCGAGGATGAGGCGGGCAACCCCTACGAGTACAACTACCTGAGCTACCACGTCGGCCAGTTCGACTTCACCTCCGATGCCGGCCGGATGACCTACGGCGAACTGCTCCGGGAAGCGCTGGATCACGGCTACGACGGCTGGATGGAGGACTTCGGTGAGTACACCCCGCCGGATTCCGTTTCCGCTGACGGCACCCCCGGCATGGTTGAGCATAACCGTTACCCGCAGCAGTACCACTGTTCCGCCTGGGCTTCGACCAACGCTCACCCGCGCCCGGTTGCCCGCTACACCCGGTCCGGCTACACCGGATCGGCTGCCTGCTCGCCGATCGTCTGGGGCGGTGACCCTTCCACCACCTGGGATTACGACGGTCTGCGCGACTCGATCCGCAACGGTCTGACGATGGGCCTTTCCGGGGTCGGCGTCTGGGGCTCCGACATCGGTGGATTCTTCTCGATCGTCGCCCCGGCGCTCAGCGGTGAGCTGCTCGACCGCTGGGTCCAGTTCGGCGCGTTTTCGGGGGCGATGCGAAGCCAGGCCGACGGACTTGGCAAGGCCCGGCCCCAGATCACCGACCCGGACCGGATCGGGAACTGGCGTCGCTACGCGAAGATCCGCACCCAGCTTTATCCGTATGTGAGCGGGGCCGCGACCGAATACCGCAAGAACGGCCTGCCGATGATGCGGGCGATGGCGCTCGCCTTCCCGGATGACCGCAAGGCCGGCGGACTCGAGGACCAGTACATGTTCGGTGACAGCCTGCTCGTTGCCCCGGTAATCACCGAGGGCGCGACAAGCCGCCGGGTGTACCTGCCGAGGGGTAAGTGGGTTGATTTCTGGCGCACCTTCAGTTACGACGAAAGCACCGGGAAGATCGACGCCGGCGCGACGAAGCTGAAAAACGGCGGTGGCTGGCGCAGCCTGCCCGCCCCGGCGACCGAGATCCCGCTGCTGGTCCGGGCCGGAGCGATGATCACCACGATCGACCCGGATGTGGCGACCCTCGCTCCCTTCGGTGACGGGGATGTGGTCGGCCTCGAGGACCGCAACGCCCGCAGCCTCTTTGCCTTCCCGAGCGGCAGGTCAACTGG
>JBGAOF010000255.1:0-2316 GCA_044221915.1 Solirubrobacterales bacterium | reverse complement strand
AAGCTCTTGAAGATGCCCTGATCGGGTTTCCCGGAGCGGTGATCCTGATTTCCCATGACCGGGCGTTACTGGAGGCGGTCGGCAGCCGGACCCTGGTTTGCGAGGACGGTGACCTGAGCAGCCATCCCTGTGGATGGGCCGAGTATCAGAAGCGCCAGGATGAACGGGAGGCGGCACGGGAACTGGCAGAAGGCCAGGAGCAGACTCCGCCACGGAGTGAGAATGCGATTCGGCGCGGTTCACCCGGCAAGGAAGCAGCCCGGGCCAGACGCCGGGTCGTGAGTCTCGAGCAGAAGATCGAGGCCGCCGAAGCGGAACTGGCTGGGCTCGAGGATGAACTGGCCGACCCCGCGGCCTGGTCGACGCCGTCCAGATCGGCCGAGGCGAACCGTCGTCACGACCAGGCCCGGGAGAAGATAGCCACCCTCTACCGGGAGTGGGAAGAGGCCGAACGCCTCGCCGGTGAAGCCGCCAGCCGGACCATCGCCTGAAACCCCCGTTCCGGACGTCCCCGCATCACAAAGATGTCGCGGGCCGGTGTTAGATTCATTCTGGGCTATCCAGAGGAGAATCCGATGAAAGGGAGCTGGTGAACCAGGAGGAGCCATCGGACCGCAACATTCCCGACCGGTTCGAGCTGGAGGAGATCAGGCGATCCGCCAGCATGGTCGCCAGCGAGGTCGCAGACCGGCAATCCTCCCGGGAGGATCTTGCCTGGGCGGAAAACTCCGGTCCTGGCAGCCTGCTCTGGTACTGGGTGAAAGCACTGCGGTTGATGCCGAAGGTCGCCGGGGCCTTCGGTCTGGTGATCGCCACCCTGACTCCGGTGGGATGGGTGGCCGGCGTTGGTTTCCTGAAGGGTGGCTACCTCGGGGCCCCGCCGATCGCGATGGCCAGCGCCATTCTGCTAGGCCTGGTCAGCGTTTCGATGCTTCTGCTCGCTACCGGGAGGCAGGGGCGGCAGGGTAGGCAGCTGAGCGGTGCCGGCCAGGCAGTGGCCCTGGTTGCAGCGCTGGGTGGCCTGTTTCTGTTCTTGTCGACCCTGGCTGGTGGCAGCCTGATCGATTGGGCCCAGGGGCCTTGGGCTGAACCGGACCGGGCCGCTGTACTCCTCCTCACCCTGATCGCGTTGGGTCAGTTCATCGTCAGCCGGGGCGAGGGAGAGGATCGCCGGCAGGAGTGGGTGATCGGCCTGACTGGAGTGTTTCTCCTCTTCGCGCTCTTCACCCGGGGCTTCCAGGGGTCAACCCTGGTCGGCCAGATCGAGCCCCCTTTCAGCTACTCGGGTGTGATGGCCGCGGTACTGCTCTTCCTCGGTCTCGCCTGCCTGCGGCCCCGGGGGCGGCTCGCCTCCTTCATGGTTTCCACAGGTCCGGGACCCTCCATGGCACGGCTGCTGGTGCCGCTGGCAGTCGCGATACCGGTGTTCCTGACCGCCACCGCCTCGATCACGACCCTTCTGGGTCGGGGTGAGCAGGATCTGCGCGGGATTGACGGCCTGATCGTGGTCCTGCTTCTCATCGGGATCATCTTCTATGCCTCCCGGCGACTACAGAGCTATTACGACGGCTGGAAGGAGGCGAGCTCGGAGATCTACGCCCAGGCCAGCGTCCTCGGCGGCATGGCCGAAGGGGTCTGTGTGGTCAAGGTGGCGGACGATCGTATTGTCTTGACCAATCCCCAGTTCGATCACATGCATGGCTGGGACCGGGGCAGCCTGGTCGGCGAGCGAATCGACGTGGTTGCCCCGTCCGATCTCAGTGAAGACGAACTGCGGGACCGGCTGGAGACAGGCCGGCAGCTGGCCGCAAGTGGTCGCAGTACCTACGAATGCCGGGCGGTCTGCCGTGATGGCACGACGATCTGGTGCCGGGTGAACGCGATCATCAGTCACGACCCGGTCTTTGGGCCGGTCATGATCCTGGTCCGCAGCGACATCACCAGCGAGCATGAGGCGAGGCAGTCCGAACGCCGGGCAGACCGGCGCTTCCGGCAGGTCTTCGACCAGAGTCCGATCGGCCTTTGCCTGGTCTCACCCGATGGCGGCTTCAACGAGGTCAACCGAAGCTTCGAGGCCATCACCGGATACAGCCGCGGGGAGCTTCTGGACATGACCTTCGCCGAGATAACCCATCCCGACGACCTCGAGAAGGATCTCGGGCTTACGCGGGAGCTGTTCGCGGGCAAACGCGACGCTTTCCGGATGGAGAAGCGGTACATCCGCAGAAACGGGGAGGTGGTCTGGATCTACCTGACCGTGACCATGCTGCGCGATCAGGACGGCAAACCCAACCAGGCACTGTCGATGGTCGAAGA
>JBGAOF010000254.1:0-2340 GCA_044221915.1 Solirubrobacterales bacterium | reverse complement strand
GATCGTTGATTTCGACGCGGCGATCCGTGATCGGGACCGCCCCGGGTTCATGGCTGCCCGCTTTGACAGCGGGGATCATCTCCACCCGAACGCGGCCGGGTACCGGGCCATGGCTTCCCGGGTACCGCTGGATGATCTTTCACCTTCCGGCTGCGGCCCCCGGCGATAGCTCCGGGGACCGCGGCCGGCAGCCAGGCTGGATCCCTGGTTCAGAGCCCGTAGGAGCGGCCGATCACTTCGAGCATTACCTCGTCGGTACCGGCACCGATGCGGTTGAGGCGGATGTCGCGGTAGTGGCGTTCGACCTCGTATTCCTTCATGTAGCCGTAACCGCCGTGGATCTGGATCACCTGGTCGGCGACGTCGCATGCCACCTGGGATGAGATCAGCTTGGCCATCGAGATCTCGCGGACCGGATACTCGCCGTTGTTGACCCGCCATGCGACCGAATAGGTGAACTGCTTGCTCGCCTCGATCCTTGTCGCCATGTCGGCGATCTTGTGACGGATCGCCTGGAACTTGCCGATCGGCCTGCCGAAAGCATTGCGTTCGCCGGCGTAGTCGATTGCTACTTCAAGCAGGCGCTCGGCGGAGGCGTTCGAGCCGGCCGCAGCGACCAGCCGTTCGCTTTGAAGCTCCCAGCTGATGTGGTAGAAGCCCTTGCCGACCTGCCCGAGCACGGAATCGGCCGGAACCCGGAAGTCCTCAAAGGCAAGTTCGCCTGTGTCCGAGGCTTTCATGCCCATCTTCTCCAGATCCCGGGCGACCGAGAAGCCGGGCAGGTCGTTGCCGTTCTCGTCGCGGATATCGATCAGCATCAGGGTGATGCCATCGTGGCCGGCAGCGGGGTCGGTCTTGGTGACCAGCACCATGAAATCGGCTCGGGCGGCATTGGTGATGAAGGTCTTTGAGCCGTTGATCACGTATTCGTCGCCGTCGAGGATCGCGGTGGTGCGAATGCCCGCCACATCCGAGCCTGCTTCCGGTTCGGTGATGCCAAGGGCGCCGATCCGCTCGCCGCGGATTCCAGGGGCGAGGTACTTCTGCTTCTGCTCGTCGGTGCCGAGCAGGTGGACCGGAGGGAGGACCATGTCGGTCTGGACTGCAAATCCCATGCCGAGGCCGCCGGAGCCCGAATGACTCAGGGCCTCGGCCCGGACCAGCGAGTAGTAATAGTCGCCGCCCTGTCCGCCGTATTCCTCCGGAAAGCAGAGGCCGAGGTAGCCGAGCTCGCCGGCCCGCTGAATCGCCGAGTCGGGCCACTTGGTCTCTTCCCATTCGTTGCGATGCGGGTAGAGCTCCTTCTTCACCCAGTCGGTCATCGACTCGCGGAGATCCTCATGTTCCTGGGTGAAGATGAAGTGCTTGCGGCCGGCCTCGTGGTCGGGCTTGATGACGGTATCGGTGCTCACGCGGGTCTCCTCGCTGCGACGTTGCCAAGTTTGGAAAGTGGAGAGTAACACTTTCTACTCTCAGCGAACTGGTATCTTTGCGGCCACCATGAGCGAAACCACCTTCGAGAAGATCAGCTACGAGGTCGCCGACCACATCGCGACGGTCACGCTGGATGATCCCGACACTCGCAATGCCCTCTCCGACCAGATGCTGGCTGAACTCGTTTCGGCCCTGCACCTGGCCCGCCGGGACGAGACGGTCCGGGTTGTCGTGCTCGCCTCCTCCCACGAGAAAGTCTTCTCGGCCGGCGGCAACCTCGCGGCTTTCGGCGCCGATGCCAACACGGTCGAGAAGTTCGAAGGAGCAGAGAATTTTGTCGAGGCCTTCAAGTTGCTCGGCCAGCTGGGCAAACCCTCGATCGTCGCCGCCCGGGGCCACGTGCTGGCGGGCTCGCTCGGTCTCGCCCTCGCCTGCGATCTCATCGTCGCCAGCGAGGAGGCCACGTTCGGCACGCCCGAGATCACGGTCGGGCTCTTCCCTTTCATGATCATGGCGCTGATCTACCGCAACGTCGGCCGCAAGAAGACCAACGAGATGCTGCTGCTCGGTGAACGGCTCACGGCCGCGGAAGCCCGGCAGGAAGGCATTGTCAACAAGGTCGTGTCGGCGGCCGGATTCGACGCCGCGGTCAGCGAATGGGCGGGCATGCTGGCCGCCAAGTCGCCGTTGATCATGAAACTGGGCAAGGACGCGATGTGGAGGCAGATGGACATGGACCTCGCCGCCGCACTCGACTATCTGCGCTCGCAGCTGGCAATCGAACTTTCAAGTGAAGACGCGATCGAGGGCGTCAAGGCCTTCTTCGAGAAACGCGAACCGGAATGGAAGGGACGCTGATGAGCGAGAACGGAAATGAAGCGGCGGCCCCGGAGAATCTCCTGCCCG
>JBGAOF010000253.1:0-2352 GCA_044221915.1 Solirubrobacterales bacterium | reverse complement strand
GGGTGACCCGGCAAGGCGGCGCGAGGCCGTTCGCTTCTACTCGGCGATCACGCGGAGGGTAGTCAGGGCCCGGTCGGCGGCCCCTCGCACATAACCGCCGTGATCAACCGACTCGGAGATGTAGTCGAGAGTCTCCCGGGTCAGCCGCTCGCCGGGCAGGACATTGGGGATCCCGGGTGGATAGGTGGCCAGGGGCTCGGCCGCGATCCGGCCCTCCGCTTCAGCGAAGGGAACCACCTCCTGCCGGCCGAGGAAAGCATCGCGGGGGGTCATCGCCGGATCGCCCCAGGGCGGCGGCGGGGCAAACTCGGGCTTCTCCTTGTAAGGCTCTGCCTTGATCGCTTCCAGCGCCGTGACTATCCCGTCGATCAGGCGGCGGGACCGCTGGGGGGTGGCGGTGCCCATGCCGAACACCGCGACCGCCACGGTGTCGGAGGCCAACTCCAGGTTGACACCGGCCAGATCACGCGCCAGCTCGGCGATGTGGTAGCCGGTGCTGCCGGTACCCCGCACGTCGATCGTCAGCCGCAGTGGATCCCAACCGGTAACGCTCTCACGTTGCATCAATTGCTCGTCGAGCACGTCAAGGCCGGGGATTGAACGAATTTCCGCCCGGGCATCTGCCAGGACCTGGATGGTTTCGGTGAGCAAGGCTTCCCCGTTGATGGCGGCCTGGTGGCGGGCCGCATCCAGGGACCCACAAAGGAGGGAGTTCGGGCTGGTCGATTCGGTCATTGAAATGCAGCGGTCAATGATCGACTCATCGAAGCGATCCGTTGCGAGATGGATCATCGCCGACTGGGTCAGGCTGCCGACGATCTTGTGAGTGGAGGAAATCACCAGGTCGGCGCCGCTCTCGATCGCCGATGGCGGCAGTTCCGGGTGGAAGTTCAGGTGGGCACCCCAGGCCTCGTCGGTGACCAGTGGGACCCCCCTGGAGTGGGCCACTTCGGCCAGCCCGGCGATATCGGCGCAGGCCCCGAAGTAGGTGGGGGAAACAACTACCGCCGCGGCCGCATCGGGGCAGCGGTCCAGGGCCTCGGCCAGCGTGTCCGGGGTCAGGCAATGGGCGACACCGAGTTCGGGGTCCACCTCCGGGGCGGCGAAGGTCGGCTTCAGTCCGGCCATGATCATGCCGTCGATCACCGAAGAATGGACGTTTCTCTGGACCACAAGCTCGCCGCCCATGTGGGCAACGGCCAGGCACATCGACTGGTTGCCCTGTGAGGCGCCATTGATCAGAAACCAGGTCCGTCTGGCCCCCCAGGCATCGGCAGCCAGACGCTGTGCTTCCTGGAAGGGGTTCGGGTCGCCGACATCGATACCTTCGATCAGCGCGGGGATGTCATCGGCCAGCCCGGTCTGACCGGCCAGCAGGAGAAGCCGGTCGTCGGCCCCGATCCCGCCTTGATGGCCGGGTACGTTGAACCGCCCCGGGTCACTCTGGGTGAACTCGAGCAGGGCATCAATGTAAGGGGTGCGATCCTGGCCGGAAGTCATGCTCCGAGTTTATTGACGCATGCTGCCTGATCCGCAGATAGGCTGCCTTCCGTGATTCACGCGCTTCGCAGAGTCCGTCGGCGGTGGCTGGCCACAGCAGTGGCAGGGAGCATGCTGATCGCCCCGGTGGCGATGGTGGCGGGCTGTGGTGGCGGCTCCTCGGAAGATGAGCTCAGCACCCAGGACTACATCCTCAAGGCCGATGCGATCTGCGCCCAGTACAGCAGCGATGCGAGCACGCTGGAACAGCAGTTCAACCAGGCCCTGAAGTCCAGCGACCTTGAGAGTGCCGCGCAGGATTTCGAGGATCAGGCCTCGGAGGTCACGGCCATGCTTGACCAGCTGGAGGCGCTGACTGCCCCGACCGGGGATCAGGCAACTGTCGCCCAGATAATTTCACTCGGGCGGCAGCGGGTCGAGGTTGCCAGCCAGGCCGCCGACGCGATTGCTTCCGGCGACAAGGAGGCAATGATCGCGGCCGGGAAGAAGGCCTCAGTTCTTGCCGGTGAGTATTTCCAGCTGGCCGATGGCTTTGGGTTCGTGAGCTGCGGCAGCGGCGGAGCGACCGGCAGTTCGGGTGCGACCGGCAGCAGCCCGTCAACGCCCAGCACCGAGGTGGGTCCGGCGCCCTGAAGGGCGACCCCCTCAGCCGTAGGGATACCACCAGTCCTTGACCTCGATCTCGGTTTCGATGTGGGCGTGCTTTGCCTCACGAAAAGCATCGAGACCTTCGGTACCCAATTCGCGGCCGAGGCCGGAGTTCTTGAAGCCGCCGAAGGGACCCGCGTCATTGTCGGTCAACGGATCATTGATCCAGACCGACCCTGCCCGAACCTCCTTGACGCAGCGGAT
>JBGAOF010000252.1:0-2387 GCA_044221915.1 Solirubrobacterales bacterium | reverse complement strand
GCCAACCGAAGCCCCGGACTGCGCTACGGTTGCTTGAAGAAGCGCCTTCCAGCAAATCCGCGTCGCAACGGTACGACCCGGATTCACCCCTCAATACGGAGATGACATGGCCAAGAAGAAGAGTTTCGCCAAAGCATTGAACGAACAGATCTCGAACGAGTTCGCCGCCTCGCAGCAGTACGTGGCGATGGCCGTCTACTACGACAGTGAAACGCTGCCCCGGCTTGCCGCTTTCTTCTACCGCCAGGCCCTGGAGGAGCGCGAGCACGCGATGATGATGATCCAGTACCTGCTCGATGTCGACGAGGAAGTCGAAGTCCCGGACATCAAGTCGCAGCCGACCAAATACGAGGACGGGATCACCCCGGTCAAGGAAGCCCTGGCCCAGGAGGAACGAGTCTCCGGCGAGATCTACGGCCTTTTCGAACTGGCCCGTGAGATCAAGGACTACCGGGCCGAGCATTTCATGACCTGGTTCGTCAAGGAGCAGGTCGAGGAAGTCGCCCTGATGGGTGACCTGCTTAACGTGGTCGAACGCTCGAAGGAGAACCTGCTGCTGGCCGAGGAGTACATCGCCAGGGAAGGCATGGGCGAAGAAGGCGACGACCCGACCGCCCCGCCTCCGGCCGGCGGCTGAGGTTCCGGCCACCCGAACTGAATCCGGGCCCCGTCGTCTGCGTTATCCTCTGCCCGAGGAGGAGTCGGCGGGTCCGGCTTGATAGGGAGGCAGGCGAGAGTCTGCGGGAGGAGTTTCAGATGATGGTGGATGTTCGTTCGTTTTCGGCGCGCTGCCTGCTCTTGGCGCTGACCTTGGTGGGAGTGCTTCTCGGAGCCGGCCCGGCCCGGGCAGCGGAACCGGCGGTGTTCGAAGTCGGTGCAGCGACAAGGAGCATCAACCCGGACACGCCGCAATACGTGGGCGGCTATGGCTACAAGCAAGGCCCGACCAAGGACGTTCACGACGATCTTGAGGCCCGGGCTTTCGTGGTCGGCAAGGGCAAGAAGGCCCTGGCCTTCGTCTCCGCCGATCTTGTCGGCTGGTTCGCCGCCTACGACGGAGTCAACGCGCCGTACGGGATCGATGCGACCCGCGAGAAGATCGCCGATGCGCTGCAGGCCCGCGGTTTCGATGTCGGCCGCGAGTCGGTGATCATCTCCAGCACCCATGTTCACGCCGCCCCAACCATCGTCGGCATTTGGGGTTACCTCGATGGCGCATACCTGAAGAAGGTCAGCGACGCGGCAGTCGCAGCAGCTACCGCCGCGGCCGACGACACGAAGCCATCCGAACTCTGGTCCGGAGTCGGTGACATCAGGTCATTCATCTGGCAGAACGGCCAGGGGACCAACCACCCGGACGGCTTCGCGGCCGACAACAGACTGCCGATCCTCTGGGCTCGTGATCCCGACACTGGCGCGACCAACGCGCTCTACGCGAACGTCCCCAACCATCCTGACCGATCTCCGCCAACGAGCAGTATTTGCAGACCCTCGCGGACAACGAGAAGCTGCTGGCCGGGATCAACCTCCACCTCGTTGCCAATGGGATCTGCCTCGACAGTGAATCGTTCTGCACGATCCCTCGTTCGAAACAGGCGCCGTACTTGATCCCCGGTGCCGAGGAGGACGAGGCAACCATTGGGACCTATGTCGAAGCTGCCCGGATCGGTGACGTCGCCTTCGCGACCAACCCGGGCGAGGCCTTTCCGGAGGTCAACCGGGCGATCCGTGACGGGGTAGGCGGCCCCAGGCAGGTGAACGTAATCGGTCAGGCCGGCGACATGCTGGGTTATTACTACGACCGCGACGACTACACCGACCAACAGTTCGGCTCGAGCGACTTCGAGGAGTTCAACGTCGGTCCGGACCTCGCCCAGGTGAACGCCGACAAGGCCCTGGCCGGGCTGCAGGCGATCGGTTTCAGCACAACACCCAAGACGGTTCACGCGCCGTTCGACAGCAGTGTCGCGGCCAAGCCGGGTGTCCAGTGGTACCCGGACGAGTACGAGTCGAGCGACCCCACCTTCAACATCCTCGGCTCGGCCGCGGACTCCCAGGACGAAACGGCGGCGGAACCGACCGGGATCAACTGGGACTTCGGTGATTCCACGACCGGAACCACGGGCGTCGGCGAACGTTTCGACCACACCTTCCCCGGCCCCGGCACCTACACGGTGACCGCTACGGTGGAGAGCAACTCCCAGTCCCGGACCTGGACCGACACGATCATCGTCGACCCGCCCCTTACCGCGACGACCTCGCTGGAAAACCGGGCCTGGAACGGAGCCTCCCTTTCGGTAGCGATCGCGGGAGGCCAGGGTGACCTGGTTGCCGCCCGCTGGACCTGCCAGGACGGCAGCAAGGTCAACGGTCTCAGGGTGACCTGT
>JBGAOF010000251.1:0-2395 GCA_044221915.1 Solirubrobacterales bacterium | reverse complement strand
GCGCAATCCGGCCACCGGTCATGGCCTGGTACTGAAGTGCCCGCCTGAGAATCCGGGCACTCGTGACCGGCAGGCCATCATCGGTGAAACCGACCGCGCCGGCCCGGCGCAGTTCCGCCATGTCGGTCAGCTCCTCGCCCTTCATTTCCCTCGTGAGGGTGGCCGTAAAACCGACCGGCACCGAGGCCACCCTGGCGGCCCGGTCGCGCAATGCTTCGACTTGCTCTGCCGTCGAAACCGGCGGGGATGTATTGGCCATCGCCAGAACCCCGGCGTACCCGCCGGCGGCCGCCGAACGGCTCCCGGTTTCAAGATCTTCCTTGTATTCCTGGCCGGGAGTCCGGAAGTGGACATGGGGATCGAAGAAAGCGGGGAAAATGTGGAACCCTTCCGCTTCAATCACTTCGACCCCTTCGTCCACCTCCAGGGACCCGGGGGCGGCGAGCCGGGTGATCACGCCCTCTTCGACCAGCAGGTCATGTTTCCCTCCGATGCCCGAGGCGGGATCCAGCAGCTCGCCCCCGCGCACGAGCAAGGTTGCCGGCGGACCCGGACGCTGGACCAGCGGGGAAGGCAGGGCCTCTTCTTCGCCGTTGACCGGCAAGCCGTCGATGATCTCGTTCATGCCGGCTCTCCGATCGGTACCGGAGCATCGGCCGGTTCACGGGGGTCACCGTGGGCCAGCAGCTCGAAGAGAATTGCCATCCGTACCGCGAGCCCGGACGCCACCTGGTCTGTGATCAGACAACGACTGGAATCGATCACATCCGCAGAAATCTCCACGCCGCGATTGACCGGTCCGGGATGCATCACAAGCTGCCGCGGACCGAGCCGCCGGGCGTTCACCTGAAAGAGGGTGGCGTATTCGCGAAGCGACGGGATGAAGCTTTCCGCCATCCGTTCACGCTGCATCCGCAGCAGGTAGATGACATCCGCTTCTTCGATTCCATCCAGCGAATAGCGAACCTGACATCCCGTTGCTTCGATGCCGCGGGGGATCAGGGTGGGTGGCCCGGCGATTGTGACTTCGGCCCCCATCATTGAAAACGCCTGAATGTTGGACCGGGCAACCCGGCTGTGCAGGACATCCCCGACGATCCAGATCTTCCGGCCTTCGATCGAGCCGATTCTCTGCTGGAGGGCGAAAAGATCAAGCAGCGACTGGCTCGGATGCTGGTGCATGCCGTCGCCGGCGTTGATCACGGCAGCGTCAACCCATTGGCTGAGCATCCTTGCCGCGCCGGCCTGGGGGTGCCGGATCACGATTGCCGCAGGATCGTAGGCGGAGAGCGTCTCCACCGTGTCCTTGAGCGATTCGCCCTTCTCGACGGAGGAGCCCGAAGCCTTGACCGATACGACGTCGGCGGAAAGTCGTTTCGCCGCGAGCTCAAACGAGGAAGAGGTGCGGGTGCTGGCCTCGTAAAAGAGGGTTACAACGGTGCGTCCCCTGAGGGCGGGGACTTTCTTGATGTCCCGCTTCGAGACCTCCGCGAAGCTGGCGGCGCGGTCGAGCAGGGCCTCGATCGTTTCCTGATCCAGCTCATCGATGCCGAGCAGATTTTTCATTCCACCGCCTCCACCGGCGAAAGGATCGCCACCTCGTCCTCGCCGTCGGATTCCCTGAGCCTGACGAGCACCTGCTCGCTTCGGGAGGTGGGGAGGTTCTTGCCGACGTAGTCGGGTCTTATCGGCAGTTCGCGGTGGCCACGGTCGCAAAGCACCGCAAGCTGGATCCGGGCCGGGCGGCCGAAATCAAACAGGGCCTCGATCGCCGCGCGGACGGTCCGGCCCGTGAAAAGCACGTCGTCAACGAGAACGACCGTGCGCTCCTCAAGCGGAAAGTCAAGACGGGTCGAATGAACGACGGGCTGGTAGTCGGGTCCGCGGGTGCCTATGTCATCCCGGTAGAAGGAAATATCGATCTCGCCGAGCGGCGGCGGGGTTCCCGCCAGACCACCGATAACCGCGGCGAGCCGTTCTGCGAGGAAAACGCCTCCGGTGTGAATGCCCACGACAGCGAGGTCGGAAACCTCGGGGTTCTTCTCGACTATCTCATGCGCGATGCGGCGCAGCGTGCGCTCGACATCATTTGCCTGAAGTACTGCCTTCTCGTTCACATCGACCTTCCCGGCCTCACAGGACCGCGGTTAAAGGAACCGCGGTGAAGATAGCAGCCGTCCCGGCGCCGGGACTATTCAGCGGCTGCCCCTGACTCTTTTCCGCGCCTGGCACCCTGAGGGACCAGCGTCGGTTCTCCGCGTTCGGGGAAGGGAATCTCAACCGTGTCGAAATCCCTGGGGGCGACGGTGTTCGGGAAGGCCGTCCGGGCCTCATCGAGAGCCTTGCCGACGTGGTACCTGGAGGAGATATGGACCAGAGCCAGCATCTTTACACC
>JBGAOF010000250.1:0-2444 GCA_044221915.1 Solirubrobacterales bacterium | reverse complement strand
GGGGTGAGCGAGCTGATTGAAGGCGTGAGGGAGCGTTACCGTGAACGCAACCTGCCCGCTGCGGCCGGGGCGGTGGTGGCGAACCTCGGACGCGGCTACCGGCGGGGCCGGCAGAACATGAAAAAAGCCCGGGCCGGAGGGGAGGCCGAGCAGTTTCACGACTGGCGCAAACGGGCCAAGGATCTCCGGTACCAGCTGGAGATCCTTGAGTCGCGACTGCCGGAGAGCTTCAGCGAGATGTGCGCCAGGGCCGAAACCCTGGCCGAGAAACTTGGTGACCTGCATGACCTTGATGTGCTGGCTGACGATCTGGGCGGCCGTGGCTTCAATCCCGGCCAGCAGCAGCATCTGGCGGGCCTGCTCTCGGACTTTCGCCTGATTCTGGCCGAGTCCTGCCTC
Organism: Solirubrobacterales bacterium; assembly: GCA_044221915.1. Lineage (GTDB taxonomy): Bacteria > Actinomycetota > Thermoleophilia > Solirubrobacterales > 70-9 > 67-14. Next base: position 2,045 of record JBGAOF010000250.1, on the reverse strand, counting down.
GAACTCGGTGCGCTGACCTACAGGCCGGGGCCACGGCGTTTCGTGAAAAAGCTCGACTCGGCTCTCGGGCAGCCCGGCGGTTCGCCCCGCTAGCGTTCAGGCAATGGAAACCGGGCCGGGCCATCGCGGAATTCAGGCGGCATTCTTTGACCTTGACAAGACCCTGATGGCGGGCTCCTCCGGGATGCAGTTCGCCAAGGCCGCCCGGGAGCGTGGCCTGATCTCGCGGACCCAGATCCTGCGCTGGGGCAGGGATCACCTGAGATACCGGATCAAGGGGGCCACCGACGACGAAACGAACGAAATTCTCAAGGTAGCGAGGGAAACCCTCTCCGGAGTTTCGTACGCCGAGATTTCCCGGATGTGGCCGGAAGTGCTGGCCGGCATCCTGCCGCGGATATACCCCGAGGTGCTGACCGAAGTTCACCGGCATCAGGACGAAGGCCGCCTGACCTTCATTGTCAGTGCCGCCGGCTCCGACATGGTCGAATCGCTCGCTCAGGTGCTGGGCATGGACGGGGGCATCGGAACCAGATACGTGGTCGAGGAGGGGGCCTATACCGGCGCTCTCGACGGCCCTTTCGTCTACGGCAGGGGCAAGGTCAAGGCGATCACCGCGCTTTCCGCCGAACGGGCGCGTTCAGGTGAACCGGCCATCGACCTCGCCGGCTCCTGGGCCTACTCCGACTCGGCCTCCGACCTGCCGATGATGAAACTGGTCGGCAACGCGGTCGCGGTCAACCCGGATGCCCCGTTGCTTGAAGAGGCCCGCCGAGAAGGCTGGCAGGTGATGCGTTTCGAGCGTCTGGGCCGAAACCTGGCGATCGGCAGTACCCTGGCTGTTGCCCTCCTGGTCGGCGGTCTCGGCAGCTGGATATCGCGGAAGCGGACCGGCTGAAGGCGGGTGGCAAGATACCGGGTCAGCAATGGCCTCGGGTCCGGCCTTCTCCTCCCGGCCACTACTATCCGTAGCTCCGCCCATGGAGCCAGCTTCCGCACCCAAGACCGATCCTTCCGGATCCGATGCCGCCCGGCAGGCCGCCGACAGCGCCGGGAAGGAGTTCACAACCATGTCGGGCAAGCCGGTCCGGGCCCGCTACGGGCCGGAGGACCTGACCGGTGACCAGGCAATAAAGATCGGCGAACCCGGCCAATACCCGTTCACCCGGGGGCCCTATGAGTCCATGTACCGGGGCCGCAACTGGACCATGCGCCAGTTCGCCGGCTTCGGCACCGTGGAGGAGACCAACGAGCGCTTCCATTACCTGCTCGACCACGGCCAAACCGGCCTTTCGACCGCCTTCGACATGCCGACCCTGATGGGTTACGACTCTGACCATGCCCGCTCGCTGGGCGAGGTCGGCCGCGAGGGTGTCGCCGTCGACACGATCGACGACATGGAGATCCTCTTCCGGGGGATCCCGCTGGGTGAGGTATCCACTTCGATGACGATCAACGCTCCGGCTGCGATCCTGCTCGCTTTCTACGTGCTGGTTGGCGAAAAACAGGGGGTCGCTTCGGAGCGGCTTTCCGGCACGATCCAGACCGACATCCTCAAGGAGTACATCGCCCAGAAGGAATGGTGCTTCCCGGTCGAGCCGGCGATGCGGTTGGTCACCGACATGGTCGAGTACTGCACCGGCCACATGCCCCGCTGGCATCCGATTTCGATCTCCGGCTACCACATCCGCGAGGCCGGGGCGACCGCCGCCCAGGAGCTGGCGTTCACGCTCAAGGATGGCTTCACTTACGTCGAGCGGGCGATCGAGCGAGGCATCGACGTTGACGCGTTCGCGCCGCGGCTTTCCTTTTTCTTCAACGCCCACATCGACTTCTTCGAGGAGATCGCCAAGTACCGGGCGGCCCGCCGAATCTGGGCCCGTGAACTGAAGGAAACCTACGGGGCGAAGAAGCCGGAATCGATGCGCCTGCGTTTTCACACCCAGACCGCCGGGGTTTCGCTGACCGCCCAGCGCCGCCGCTCGATCTCGACCGAGTACACATAGATCACCAGCGCCAGCAGGGTCACGGTTGACCACTGGAAG
>JBGAOF010000024.1:10851-15690 GCA_044221915.1 Solirubrobacterales bacterium | reverse complement strand
GTCGATGAAATCCCAGTCGATCACTGTGCCGGGAGCGGCTTCCTCGGCCAACAGCAGCCGCTTGCCGATTGCCCGCAGGAGATGCTGGTCCCCGCCGACCCGGATCTGGACGAACTGGTCGGAGATCACCGTTCCCCGGCCGGCGAGGCCCCGGGGCTTTTGCGGATTCCGATACCGCAGAAGCGACGCTTCCCGCAGCGGGTTGATCCCGACTACCTCCGCCCCGTGCCGCTTGGCGGACTCCAGGGCATTCAGCATTCGGGGGTGATTGGTTCCCGGGTTCTGGCCCATCACCATGATCAGGTCGGCCCGTTCAAAATCGGCGTAGCTTACGGTTGACTTGCCGACCCCGATCGAGAAGCGCATCCCGGCCCCGGTCGCCTCGTGGCACATGTTTGAGCAATCGGGCAGGTTGTTGGTCCCGTACTCCCGGGCGAAGAGCTGGTACAGGAAGGCCGGTTCATTCATGATCCGGCCGCTGGTGTAGAAAACCGCGCGATCCGGCGACCCAAGTGAACGCAGCCGGTCCGCGGCCAGTCGCAGGGCCCGGTCCCAGCTGATCACCTCGTAATGGTCCGAGCCGGGTGGACGATAGACAGGCTCGGTGATCCGGCCCTGCCGGCCCAGCCAGAACTCGGACTTGTCGCGCATGGCCGAAAGCGGATTCTCGGCCCAGAACCGGGCCGGGATCAGGACCGGCGTGATCTCCGAGGTCAGGGACTTCATCCCGTTCTCGCAGATGTCGATTTTCGGCTGGCGGTCCTCGCTCGTCCAGGCGCAGCTGGGACAGTCAAACCCCTGTTTCTGATTCATCGTGAAAGTGGCGCCGATTGTCTTGCGCGGCCCGTATCTACGCAGGGCGGGGAACATCGCATGCCCGATCGAGACCGCTCCGGCCGCAACGGTTTTCGGCGGACCGACCTTCAGGTCCGCGTCACTGAAATCCTCGTTCGGCGGGCCGCCGCGATTCAGGGGACCGTGACCTCCCGGGCGGCGGCCGGCCCACCATCTGCTGCCAGGGAGCCGGCCGGCTGCTCCCTGATCCGGTCGGGACGGGAGTACACGACCAGCGAATCACCGCGGGCGAAACCGGCCAGCGTAATCCCCGAGGCGACCGCCAGCTCGACTGCCAGTGAAGACGGAGCCGAGACCGCCGAGAAGATCGGAATCCCCGCCATCTTCGCCTTCTGGACCAGCTCGAAGCCGGCCCGGCCGGAAACCTGGAGCACACAGCCCTGAAGTGGCAATCTGTCCTCCATCAAGGCCCAGCCGATGACCTTGTCTACCGCGTTGTGCCGCCCGATGTCCTCGCGCGAAACCAGCAACCTGCCGCTCGCGGCCTCGAAGATCGCCGCCGCGTGGATGCCCCCGGTCGAATCGAAAACCGGCTGGCCATCCCGCAACCGCTCTGGCAACCCGCAAAGCGATCCGAGATCGACCGTGGTCTGGTCGCCGGAGGGGTCAAAGCTTGATCTCTGCTCGATCTCGTCGATGCTGGCCTTGCCGCAGATCCCGCATGAGCTTGATGTGTAGGAGCTTCTCCCCGGAATCCCGGATGGCAGCTTCACCCCTTCCGCAAGGTCAACGTTCAGGTGGTTGTAATCGTTGACCCCGCCCGCACCCGCGCCCCGGCAGTAGCGGGCCGCCGAGAATTCACGGGCCCGGGTGATTACCCCCTCGGAGACCAGAAACCCCGCGGCGAGCTCGTAGTCGTTGCCCGGGGTTCGCATTGTCACCGCCAGAGGCCTGCCATCGACCCGGATCTCCAATGGTTCTTCGCCGGCCAGCGCGTCGCGGCGATGGCTCGGGCCGGACCCGAGCCTGTATCGGGTGACCATCCGCTCTGAAACCACTCGACCCATGACCGGATCATATTCCCGGGCCCGATTCTCACTAGCATCTGAAAGGTGATCACTGTCGGTGAGCATCTGGACCGGGTCCTCGCGGACATCGCCGCACTTGAAACCGTGACTCTGCCCCTCGGGCAAGCCCGTGGGCATTCTCTGGCCGAGCCGGTCACCGCGGCCGTGCCTGTGCCACCCTGGACCAACTCGGCGATGGACGGCTACGCCCTGCGGTTTGACGATGTTGCCGGAGCATCCGAGGAGTCGCCGGTCGAGCTCAAGGTGGTCGCGGACATCGCTGCGGGCTCTGCGAGCGATCCCGGCCTTGGCGCCATGGAGGCGGCCCGGATCATGACCGGCGCACCGGTGCCGGCCGCAGCGGACACGGTGATCCCGCAGGAGCTCACCGACTGCGGAACCGACCGGGTGCTGGTCCACTCCGGCCTGAGCCGCGGCCGCCATATCCGGCTGGCCGGCGAGGACCGGGAGGCCGGTGACCTGCTCGCCGAAGCCGGCTCGGCACTCACTCCGGAAGCGATCGCCGCCATCGCTTCTGCAGGAATCGGTGATGTGCTGGTCTTCCGGCGGCCGTCGGTAGCGGTGATCAGCACCGGTGATGAACTGGTCGATCCCGGCCGGCCGCTTGAAAGGGGCCAGATCCCCGACTCGAACGGGCTGCTGGTCTCAATGCTGGCCGAGGATGCCGGCGCGACCGTCTCGGTCGACCACGCCGGGGACGGCCCGGGTGAACTCGCCGAAGCAATCGGTCGGCATCGCGGGGAGGCAAACGTGATCGTGATGACCGGCGGGGTCAGCGTCGGGGCATTTGACCCGGTGAAGGCGCTTTTTGACGATGGCGACACGGTCCGCTTTGACCGGGTGGCGATGCAGCCGGGGAAGCCCCAAGCCTTTGGCCGTCTCGGCGAGGGCGGCCCTTGGGCGTTTGGACTGCCGGGGAACCCGGTCAGTGCCTGGGTCTCGTTTCAGATGTTTGTCCGGCCGGCCCTGCGGAAAATGCAGGGCCTGAGCGCTCTGGTGCCACCGGCGCTGCCAGCCCGGGCCGGAGCCGAGTGGAACACCCCGAAAGGCCGGCTGCAGGTGATCCCGGTACGGATCGACGATGACGCCGGCAGGCAGGTTTTCCCCGCCGCCCCGGGAGGTTCCGGTTCACACCTGATCGCCAGCCTGGCCAGGGCCGATGGCTACGCCCTGGTCGAACCCGGGATTGATCGGGTCAATCCCGGCGAGACAGTGATGTCGGTCCGCCTGCGCGATCCCGAACAGTTCACCCATCAGCAGAGGAGCTGACCTTGACTTTCACCCACCTTGACCAATCCGGCCAGGCCCGCATGGTTGACGTGACCGAGAAACAACCGACCGTGCGATCGGCCACGGCGACCGGCTTCGTCCGTTGCCCGCCCGCGGTGATCGAGGCACTGATTGATGAAGCGATCCCCAAGGGAGATGCCCTGGCCGTCGCCCGGATCGCCGGGATCCAGGGCGCCAAGCGATGTGCCGAGCTGCTGCCGCTTGCCCATGTGATCGGGGTCCACGGAGCAACCGTCGAAATTGAGCCCGGAACAGAAGGGGTTTCCGTGACGGCGACGGTCCGCACGGCCGACCGCACCGGCGTGGAGATGGAGGCCCTGACCGCGGTGTCGGTCGCCGCGCTCACCCTGGTTGACATGTTCAAGGGGATCGACAAGTCGGTCGAGATCGAGTCGGTCCGGCTGATCGAAAAGACCGGCGGCAAGTCGGGGACTTGGCGAAGGCAGTCCTGATTTGCGGTTCGGCCACGGCGGTGGTGCTGGCCGGCGGTCGCGGCTCGCGACTCGGCGGCCGCGAGAAGGGTGAATTGCGGGTCGGTGGCGAGCGCCTGATTGACACCGTGGTCGAAGCGGCGCTCGAAGCAGGGTGCCGAAGCGCGATCGCGGTCGGCGACATCGCCTGCGAGAAGGCCACGGTGCTGCGGGAGGATCCCCCCTTCGGCGGCCCGGCGGCCGGGCTGGCGGCAGCGATGCCCCTCGCCGAAAGTGACTGGATCATGCTGCTGGCCTGCGACCTTCCTCACGCCCGGTCGCTTTGCCGCCTGCTGGCCGGTGAAAGCGCCCGGGTCGGCCCGCGGGAGGACGGAGTGATCACAATCCTCGACGGCCACCCGCAGTGGTTGGCCGGCTGCTACCGGTGCTCGGCGCTTGCCGATGCCCTGGCCGAGACCGGCGGACCCGACGGCACCTCCATGCGGCAGTTGACGGGTAACCTTGACCTCCGCCAGGTCGATGATCCGCATGGCTGGTCCCGGGATATCGACACCCCGGCGGATCTGGAACGAATGACGACAGAAGGGGAAACAGATGAGTGAGGAAAGCCCGCGTCACCTGCCGCCGGAGGCTCTTGAAGATTGGCTGGCGAAGGTTTCGGAACTGCTCGGGGTCGACGAGGCTGTTGATGTCCCCGCGGTGCTCGACCTGACCCGTGACGTCGCCCGTGATGTGGCCCGGCCGGCCGCGCCCTTGACGACCTTTGTCCTCGGACTGGCACTGGGCGGCGGGGAAAGCGGTGATTTCGAAGCCCGCTTTCGCGACCTGAGCGGGAAGGTCACCGGACTCGCCGCAGATCAGACCGGTCAGTGACCCCGGTTTCGGTCCGCTTTTTCGGCGGGGCCGCCGAGGCTTTCGGTGGCCCCGATACCGAGGTCCACGGGGTCCATGACCTGGCCGGGCTGGTTCAGCAGCTGACTGACCGCGGGGACGCCCGGCTTGGGGAGGTGCTCGCCCAATGCTCCTTTTTCATTGACTCCGAGCATCACCGCAACCTGAACACGCCGGTCCCGGACGGGGCCCGGGTCGACGTGCTGCCTCCGTTCGCGGGAGGGTAATCAGCCGCCGATTGCGTTCATGCCCCTCTCGGGCTGAACGAAATCCGGGTCATCGATTCCGTGGCCGGCCCGTTTGGCAGCCACACTCGCCCGGAAGATGTCACGGATCGCCGCGTC
>JBGAOF010000024.1:0-10841 GCA_044221915.1 Solirubrobacterales bacterium | reverse complement strand
AGTTCCTCGCTCGCGAACAGACAGTTGCGAAGCTGGCCGTCGGCGGTCAATCGCAGCCGGTCGCAGCTCGCACAAAACGGGGCGGTGACCGAGGCGATCACCCCGACCGTTTCGGGCCCGCCGTTGATCGCAAACAGTTCGGCCGGGGCTCCACCCCTGCCGGGCAGGGGCCTAAGGTCGAAGCTCTCCGAGAGGGCGGCCAGGATTTCCTGCCGCGGGACCATCTCGCCACGGTCCCAGGTGTGACCGATGTCCAACGGCATGTGCTCGATGAACCTCATCTGGGCGTCGTGTTCGATCGCGAACTCGACCAGGTCAACTACCTCGTCCTGATTGACGTCCCGCATCACCACGGCGTTGAACTTCAGGGGCCGCAGGCTTGAACGCCGGGCGGCCTCGATCCCGGCCAGAACGTCGATCAGCCGGTCCCGGCGGGTCAGCTCAACGAATCGGTCCGGATCGAGGGTGTCAATGCTGATGTTCAGCCGGGAAAGGCCGGCCTCTTCGAGCCCCGGAATGAAATCCGGCAGGCGGATCCCGTTGGTGGTCATCGCCACCTCGAGCGGCCCCTCCGGCCCCTCGACCGCGGCTATCCGGCGGACGATCTCGATCAGGTTGGGGCTGATCAGCGGCTCACCACCGGTCAGGCGGACGGTCCGGACCCCTTCCGCGGCCGCGACCCGGACGACCCGCTCGATCTCCTCGGGGGTCAGCACCGACTGTTTTGGAATCCAGGGAACGCCCTCGGCGGGCATGCAGTACGTGCAGCGCAGGGAGCACTTGTCGGTCAGCGAGATCCGGAGATCCCGGTGGATACGCCCGAATCCGTCGACCAGCTGGCTCATTCAGGGAGCCGGTTCATTCCAGGCCCTGCCAGTTCTGGCTACCGTCGGCTTCGATCTGCCGCTTCCAGATCGGCACTTCCGTCTTGACCTTCTCGATCAGCTGCCGGCTGACCTCATAGGCAAGTGCCCGGTGGGCGCTGGCCACGCAGGCAACCAGGGCGGGCTGGCCGACCTCCACCATCCCGATCCGGTGGCTGACGGCGATCCTTGTCCCGGGCAGCGCGGCTTCGGCGGCGACCCGCAGGAGGATGCTGGCCGCGTCGGGGTGGGCGGTGTACTCGACCCTCGCCACCCGGCCGTCGGCTTCGGGATCATGGTCGCGGATCTGCCCGATAAACGTCACCACCGCACCGAACCCGCTGCCGGAAACCGCCTCCAGGTGACGGAAAAGATCGAGCTCGCCGGGGGTGATCCTGGCTTCGGCAACCAGGCCCGGTTCGACGGCAAGGGCTTCCCCCGGGGCCATCAGTGGTCGCCTCCCCTGAGCTGGTCCACGAGATGGGGCAGGATCGGGACAAGGTAGCCAAAACCGTCACGGACTCCGCCTGTGGAACCGGGCAGGTTGATGATCACCGAGCGGTGCCCCGCCCGGGAGGGCCGGCTGACCCCGGCAAGTCCACGGGAGAGCGCCGCGGCCGGAACCTTGGCCGCACCGGCAAGGCGAAGACCTTCCGCAATCCCGGGCAGTTCGGTTTCCAGAAGCGGCCTGGTTCCTTCGGGGGTTTCGTCGCGAGGTCCGATACCGGTGCCACCCAGGGTGAGGACCAGGTCCGCCCCGTCCTCGATGGCTGCGCTCAGTGCCGCCCCTACGGGCTGGCGTCCGTCGGGGATCAGCGTCGTATCCCGGAGCGACAACCCGGCCTGTTCAACTGCCTTGGCTGCGGCCTGCCCGGATAGATCGTCGCGTTCACCGCGATGTGAGCGGTCGGAGACCGTCACTAGCGTGACCGAGATCTCTGCCGGATCGACCGCCGAATTCATGCATGGAGCATATGGACCGCGACCGGCTGCCGACCCCGCCGGCGGGACGGCGACAATCAACTATACGAACGTTCGTATGCTATCTTTCGGACGAGTTTGGCGTCAAGGGCCGCGGCCTCCAGACCAAAGCCGGAAACCGGAAGGAAGAGATGAAGATCACGAGACTCGGATGGGCCGGAATTGAAGTCGAGCATGAAGGTGAAAGCGCCGTAATCGACTATGTGACGGATCTCTCGGCAATGGAAGCACTGGTCGGCCCGGCCCGTCGCCCCCTCCCCGCCACCCGAAACCCCGGATCGATCCGGCTCGCCCTCGCCACCCACCTGCACGGAGACCATGCCGATCCGGCCGCGCTGGGCGAGGCCTTATCCGAAGACGGGATGCTGCTTCGTCCCCGCAGGGCCGAAGGGGAATTCCTCGAAATCGCCGCCGTTGCAGGGGCCGAAGAGGGCCTCTCCGACCGGTCGGTCCCGAACACCGAGGTCGAGCCGTGGGAGTCGGTCCGGTCGGGGCCGTTCCGGGCAACCGCCGTCCCCGCGGTCGATGCCTTCGGCGACCCCCAGGTCTCCTGGGTCCTGGAGGCCGGCGGCCGGCGGATCCTCCACGGCGGCGACACCATGTTTCACGGTTCCTGGTGGTTGATCCGGATGAGGCTCGGTCCGATCGACGCCGCCTTCCTTCCGGTCAACGGTCCTGTGGTTAATCTGCCTCACCGCCAGCCACCGAGCGCAATCGAGGCGGCGCTCACTCCGGAGCAGGCAGTGCTTGCCGCCCGGATACTCCAGACCGGGCATCTGGTGCCGATCCACTACGACACGATCGACGGGCCGCCCGCCTATGAGCAGACCGGCTCGGCGATCGAGAGGGTCCGACAGACTGCCGCAGAGGCCGAGGGCCTGGAGGCGACCATTCTGGACGAGGGCGGGGTTCTGGATCTCGACCAGACCGGCAACAAGGTCGTCCGACCGCTGTAAGGTCAACCCGTGACACCACGCAGGTCGCAGGCCGAGGCCATTTCCACCCATGCAGCAATCGTGCGGGAGGCTGCCGAAGGCGCCTCCGAGATTGGCCTCGAAGGGATCTCGATCGGTTCGCTGGCCGCCAGCCTGGGCATGAGCAAGGCGGGTGTGGCTGGCCATTTCCGCAGCAAGCAGGACCTCCAGCTGGAAGTGATTGAGTTCGGAGCCGGGGAGTTCACCCGGATGGTCTGGGAACCCAATGCCAGCCTCAAGCCAGGCCGGGAAAGACTGCTTGGATGCCTCGACTCCTGGTACGCCTATTCGGCTTCCGGTCCCTTCCGCGGCGGTTGCCTTCTGACCGCCGCCTCGACCGAGTTCGACGGCCGGCCAGGCGTGGTGCGTGATGCCGTCGTGACCGCCTGGGGACGCTGGACCCGGATCCTGGAGCGCGACCTCGAACGGGCGATCGAGGCGGGGGAACTCTCACCTCCGTTGAGTGCGGCCGACGCGGTCGCGGCGATCGAATCCCTGGCCGCCGGGGTCAATCAGCGAACCCAGCTTTTCGGGAGCGGGCATCCCGAAAGAACGGCGGGTGCCGCCGCCAGGGTCCTGCTCGGCATCGGCACCTGACCGGGGTCCGTTCCGGGACGCGCCGGCCCCGCTTCAGTCAGGGATTCCTGGAAACCGCGCTGCTGCTGACCATCCGCTCGGCGATCTCGACCACCCAGCGACCAACCTCCGGCTCCGGCAGGATCGAATCGGGGCGGTAAAGCACCCGTTCCGGCGACTTGCATCGGGTGGTCGCCCGGCCGATGATCTTGTCCTGGAACATCGGGTCATACGCGACGAGGATCGGGATCACAATCACCCGGTCAACCTCCCCCAGTAACGATTCGATCGCGTCCATGGTTGGCTGACGGCTGTAGCTGACCAGATGGCCACACCAGGAATGTGCCGTGTGCGCGATTCCCAGCTCAAGCTCGGCTGCGTTGCGGATCTGGGAGAAAAAGCGGTTCCATTCATCGTTGAACTCGGCGCTGCCGTAGCCGACCAGAACGAGTCCGTAGCGCTGGTCGCTTCCGTCCTCAGGCCGACGGCCGGTAATGGCCCGCACCCTTCGGGCCACATTGCCCTGGACCAGGCCGGAGAAATCAATCAACGGCGCAAAATCAAGCTCGGCCCGGGCTGCATAGACCTCGATCTTCTCTTCCGCGAGCTCGGCGATCTTCTCCGGGTCATCCGAACGCCCGCAGATCGCCGGGATGTCATCAAAACTGTGGTCGCTGATCGTCAGCAGCAGCGGAATCACGATCACGGACTCATAGCCGCCCTCGTCAAAGGCCTTCAACTGGGTCGCAATCGAGGGCTCCGTGTATTCCATGAAGGCGGTCCGGACCGACCCGACCCCCGGGATTGCCAGCAGGTCATCACTGACTTCGCGGTGGACATCGAGCAGGAGCTTGCGCCAGGCAGCGGACTTGGAGCCGTGATTCACCAGCAGTATCCCGATCTTCGCCTCATCCCCGGCCACGGCCTCGCCGGTCACGGCAATCGCCGACTCGTCGACAGCCGGCTTGCTGCCGTTGCCCTGGGCCATGCTGGCCATCATCTCCTTCAACTCGATCTCGACGTCGCGGTCCGGTGTGAGGTCGCTTTCGGCAGTATCCATTCAAGTTGCTTTCACGTTGACAACGGGAGAGTTAGATTACCCTAATTCCCCCGTCGCCGATCGGTGATTCCGATGGGATCCGGCTCTCTGGCTAGGCGTTCGAGACCGAAAGCAGGAAGAGCCCGAAGCAGGTGAAGGCAACCATCACCGCCAGCATCCAGTACTGCGAGCGGGCCGCCGCCCGGTAGTCCTTCCAGACCGCAATAGCCCGGTCATGGGCCAGCATCAGACCCGCCACATGCCCGGCAAGCAGCGCCCCCACCTGGACGTACCAGACCAGATCGCTGGAAATCAGGTTGTAGTTGATCCCGTAGGCCGCCGTTCCGAAAATGTCGCTGCTGCCGGTCCCCAGGGGGTCGGAGAGCAGGTAGGTGAACTGGGCCTGCTCCTGAAAAAAGAACAGGCTGAAGTAATGGGCCAGCAGATATGCGAAAGCGATCGGAATCAGCGCGTGGGCGAAGGAACGCCAGAGAGTTCCCCGGGACGGTGCCCCCGGGACGGTGCCCATGCCCCTGACCCCGGCCAGATAGACCAGGGCGACGATCCCGATGCTGAGCAACATGAAGAAGGTGCTTGAGGCCCGCACCGCAGCCGTGGCGCTAAATCCCAGGTCACCAAAGCGATCAATGGACCATTCGATACCGCCCTTGTAGACACCCTCGGACGCACCGTCGAAGGTCGTGGTGCCGATCGAGGTCAGGACCAGCGCGACAGACCCCGGGATGCCGGCCGCCCAGACCGTGGATCCGGCGAGGAAACGGCGCAAACCCAGCTCCCGGCCCCGCACCTCGAATTTCCCCAGCGACCCGAACATGCCGAAATAGACGGAGAGAAACTCGCCCTTTCCGAACCAGACCGCGCGACCGAACAGCCCGACCATGGTCAGGGTGTAGATCGAATAGAAGACCGCGGCCCGGGCAACCGCCTCCGGTGACACACCGACCGCGACTCCGGCGCCCTCCCCATAGACCAGTTCCAGCCAGACGAAAAGGAAGAGCCCGGCCACCGCCGGCCAGCGGCCCAGCTTCTCCGGGTAGGCCAGGTGAGCCGGCTCTCTGCCGGTCAACTTCCGCCACAGCCAGCCAGTTGGTGCTGCGACCGCGTTCCAGGGGTTGAAGACCGGAAACAGATTGCCGAAGATCACCCCCAGTAACGGAAAACCAAGCCATGCCGTGACAAAAAGCAGGGTCAGGGTGACGTTGCGGTCCGGTGCTTCGGTTCCTTCAAAACCGGAGTAGATCGCGCCTGCGAACAGAAACAGGCCGACCGCCCCGCCGAGCAGGCGGACGGGAAGGCTGGTGAGGAACCGACCGGCCCGGGGGGCTACCGGCCGCCAGCTGTCGGTCTCGTAGCGGGCCCGGCGCCAGCCCGCAGAGAGAGCGAAAAACGAAACGACAAGGACAATCGAGGCTCCCCAGGCGAAGAGCCACGCCGGAATCGGAAGGTCCTGCCCCGCTGACAGGGCATGTGCGAGGGGGAGGCTCAGGCGCGCGCCTTTTCAACCCCGTCGAGCAGCAGCCAGTTCGCCTTGAAGGCTTCAGCCGCAGCGCTGACGATTTCGTCTTCGCTGAACTCGTTCATGTACCGCTCGATCAGCTTGCGACCCTCGGCGGCATGCTGAACATCCATTTCCTCATGCACGGTGAAGTAGAGGTTGCCCGGCCCGCCGCTGATCCCGTAATGCACGCCCAGTCCCTCTGTCTTGGTCTTCGAGATTGCCGGCTGGCCGGATTCAATCGCGAACAACCGGGCGAGCTGACGGCCAAAACCATCGGCCCTGGTCCAGGCCTCGACACACTCGACGGTCTCCGGGTTGGGCTCGGCGCCGACCGTGCCGCCGACCGCATTCACGAACCCGTCCCACATCGCCACATGGTCATGTTCCTCGGCCGCATGGGCCTCAAGGCCGGTCCGCTCTGCTTCCGGTGCGGCAGCGGCGACATCGGCGCTCAGCTTCGCGATCGCTTCGGTCGCGTACCGGTACTGGCCGGCGTATTCCGCGAGTTCGTCACGGGTCAGCTCGCCGGCTGACCAGCGCTGATAAAACGGATGTTCCAGGACGTTGCTGGCGGCCCGGGCCTCTTCAATGCGGTCCCACATGTTGGTACTCACGGTTTCATCTCCTCTTCGAGGGCGTGACTGGAGCCGGATCATATCCATACGATCCGTCCATCCACCCGCTTCGAGATGACATCGCAGCACCCGAACTTCCGGGCAAGGCAACCTGGGTCGGCAAGGACCCCGGGAAGATGCCTGTGCTGGCGGCCAAGGGGCCGGTCCTGGTTCATTTTTTCGACTACAGCCAGCTCAACAGCGTCCGCACCCTGCCCTACCTCAACGCCTGGAACGACCGGTACGGGCCGCTCGGCCTGAGGGTGCTCGGCGTCCAGGCGCCACGTTTTGAGTTCGGGGCGGATCCGGCGGATGCCGAGCGGGGCCTTACCCGGCTCGGGGTTGATTTCCCGGTTCTGATCGATGACCGAAAGCTGCTCTGGTCGAACTACGGCTGCGAGGGCTGGCCTTCGCTTTTTCTCTGGGGCCGGGGCGGAATACTCCGCTGGTTTCATTTCGGGGAAGGTGACTATCAGGGAACCGAGGAGGCGATTCAGGGAGCCCTGAAGGCGGCCTTCGAAGAGCTGCCGGAGATGCCGCGGTTCATGGACCCGGTTCGCCCCACCGATGCCGCCGGGGTCGAAGTGATCCCGCCCGGCCAGGAGCTGGTCCCCTTCGAGGGCCGGGCCTGGACGATCGACGACGGCCAGGCTTTTGATGTCGAGTACGAAGGGGGCGGCGTCTACGCCACCGCGGAAGGCTCGGGCCGTCTGCTCGTCACCCTCGACGGCAAGCCGCACGCCGAGATCGAGATCAATGGGCCGGGGCTCTACACCCTCGCCGAGCACAACCGCCACGGCGCCCACCGGGTCGGGCTGGAACTCGAGGGAGACCCGGCCATCTGGTCGGTCAGTTTTGCCCCGGCCCTGGCCTGAGCCCGTCTCAGGCAACCCCGATTCCGCGATCACGGAAAGCTGAACCGGATCCTCGACCAGTCTTCGGGGAAGACGATCCGGTCCTGCTACCCGAGGGGCCCAGAGCCGTTGGCAAATACGCACTGCTCGGGCAGATCGCTGAAGACACCGGGAGCGAAATTGTGGATCTCGACGCCCCGGACGTGAGAAGCATCGCTGCATCCGGCCTCCACCAACGGCAGACCGGAGTACGCAGACCGGATGGTCGCCGGCGGCAGCAAGAATCACCCCGAAGGACATGAGCGGACTTCGCAAGCTCCAAAATGCAGTCGACGCGCCCTTCAGAGGCGTGATGCTCTACACCGGCGAGAGGTCCTACCGGCTTGGCGAGGATCAGTACGCTTTCCCGATCGACACGCTCTGGTCCGTGTAGACGACCTCAGGAAACGACCGGAAGGCCCTTGCGGATCTCCTTCGGCAGCATGAAGCGGACCGACTCGTCGACGGTCTTCAACTCGGAAACATCCTCGACCCCGCGATCACGGAAAAGCTGAACCAGATCTTCGACCAGTTCCTCCGGGGCGCTGGCTCCAGAAGTGATGCCGACCGTCCCCACCCCTTCGAGCCAGGCTTCCTGCACCTGGCTGTGATTGTCAATCAGGTGGGAATCGGAGCCATGTTCACGGGCGACCTCGACCAGCCGGTTGGAATTCGATGAGTTGGTCGACCCGATCACGAGGACCAGATCACATTGCCGGGCGAGTTGCTTGACCGCGATCTGCCGGTTCGTTGTCGCGTAACAGATGTCCTCGCCCTTCGCGGTGACAATGCCCGGGAAACGTTCACGGAGCCGGGCGATAATCTCGGCGGTCTCATCCACCGAGAGCGTGGTCTGGGTGATCAGCGCGACATGCCCGGGATCATCAAGCTCGAGGCCGTCAACCTCATCGACCGTCTGCACGAGGACGATCGAGTCGGGTGCCTCGCCCATCGTGCCCTCGACTTCCTCATGGCCTTCGTGGCCGACCATGATGATCGTGTAACCCTCGGCCGCGAAACGCCGGGCTTCAACGTGAACCTTGGTGACCAGCGGGCAGGTCGCGTCGATGGTCCGCAGCTGCCGGCCGGCCGCCCTCTCGTGGACAGCCGGGGAAACCCCATGCGCCGAAAAGACAACGATCTCGCCTTCCGGCACTTCGGTCTCCTCATCAACGAAGATCGCACCGCGGGCAGCTAGCTGCTCGACCACATGCTTGTTGTGGACGATCTCCTTGCGGACATAGATCGGGGCACCATGGTCATCGAGGGCGCGTTCGACCGTCTGCACCGCGCGGTCGACCCCGGCGCAATAGCCTCGGGGGGCCGCGAGAATGACCTTTTCAATCCCGGAAGTTGGAGATTCGGGCATTGGACAAGGGTACCCGAGTAGAGTCTTGTCCTAGTCCACGATGGGAAAACATGGAAGCCGCCAGCCACGAACTTGACCGCCTGACTGCGATAGACGCGCAGTTCCTGACCAACGAGAACGACAGCGCCCACATGCACATCGGCGCGGTGATGATCTTCGACGGCGACCCGCCGTCCTACGACGAGTTCAAGGCCCACATCGGGTCCCGGCTCGATTTCGTTCCCCGGTACAGGCAGAAGCTGATCTATCCGCCGTACGGGACCGGCCGGCCGCTCTGGGCGGACGATCCGGATTTCAACCTCAACTATCACCTGCGCCACACCGCCCTGCCTTCTCCTGGTGGCGAACGCGAACTGAAGATCCTCACCTCAAGGCTTTTCTCCCAGGCCCTCGATCGTTCGAAACCGCTTTGGGAGATGTTTCTGGTCGAGGAACTGGAAGGCGACCGGTTCGCGATCATCATCAAGAGCCACCACGCGATGATCGACGGGATCTCCGGGGTCGACATCGGCACCGTGATCTTTGATGTCACCGCCGATGCGGAACCGATCGTCCCACGCGAGGAATGGGTGCCGAGGCCGCTGCCCTCGAACCTGGAACTGCTCGAACGCAGCGCGAGGGAACTGGCCACCGAACCGGTGCGGCTCGGAGAGAAGGCCCTGTCCGCCCTGAAACAGCCTTCCTCGGTGATGAACCGGCTCGGCGAAAGCGCCGAGGGCCTTGGCGAGGTTGCCCGGGCTCTGGCCGACTCCGCCCCCGAGGTACCGCTCAATGTGCCGATCGGTCCGCACCGCAGAATCACCTGGACCAGCGCAAGCCTTGACGAGTTCCGCCGGGTGAAGGACGTCTTCGGGACGACCGTGAACGACGTCGTTCTGGCGGTAGCGGCCGGTTCGGTCCGCAAATGGCTGATCGGGCGAGGAATTGAAACCGAGGGGCTCGAACTTCGCGCGATGGTTCCCGTCTCGGTTCGTTCCGATGAAGAACGTGGCCAGCTCGGCAACAAGCTCGCAACCATGCGGGCCCCGCTGCCGGTCTACGAGCCCGATCCGGTCGCAAGACTGGAAATCGTCAGTGCCGCGATGGACGGTCTCAAACAATCCAAGCAGGCCCTCGGCGCCGAAGTGATCGCCCGGTTGAACGATTTCGCTCCCCCCACCCTGCTGGCCCAGGCCGCCCGGCTCACCTTCTCGACCCGGCTTTTCAACCTGCTGGTGACCAATGTCCCCGGGCCCCAGGTCCCCCTGTATGTGCTCGGCCGCAAGCTGCAGAAGCCTTTCCCGGTGGCCTTCCTTGCCAAGAACCACGGCCTTGCGGTTGGGGTCATGAGCTACGCCGGCCAGGTGAATATCGGCCTGATCGGAGATTTCGATGCGATGCCCGATATCGGCGTCGTCCGGCGGGGCATCAACGAATCCCTCGCCGAGCTGCTGGCCGCAGCCGACGAGGTCGAAAGTTCGATCGCCCCGGCAAAGCCGAGGAAAGCCTCAAAGAGGGGGGCTTCCACCAACGGCGCGGCGACCGAGAGCGCCGGCAGAAAAAGCTCCGCGAAAAGCTAGGGGCAGGAGGCCCCGAATCCAGCGGGGCCGCATGCCAACTTGATCCCGCAGGAGGGGGAAGCGGGTTCCGCCTTCTAGAAACCGAGCGCGAACTTGGCGTCGTCGGTCATCATTTCCGGTGACCACGGCGGATCGAAGATCATTTTCGGGTGTACGTCCCGAACGCCTTCAAGCCCCCCGACGAACTCCTTCATCTGCTCGGAAACCTGCGGCCCGATCGGGCAGGCAGGCGTGGTCAGGGTGAAGGTCACATAGACATCGGGCTCCTCGACGCTGACGTCGTAGACCAGGCCCAGCGAAACGAAATCCAGCCCCAGCTCCGGATCGATCACTTCTTCCAGCGCTTCAAAAACCTCTTCTTCGGTCGGCATTGTTGCCTGATCTTCAGCCATGGGCGAATCCTAGTTGATCGATTCAGTGGGCCGGCCACGTAACCTTCAGTGTCCATGTTCGT
>JBGAOF010000249.1:0-2465 GCA_044221915.1 Solirubrobacterales bacterium | reverse complement strand
GGCAGCGCCGGTCGAATCGGCATCACTCTTGGCTCCTTTGGCGATCCCCCAGCCACCGTTGTCATTCTGCACCAGGTGAAGCCAGCCGCCCGAATAGCTGGCGTCGTTCTTCGCGCCCGCCGACCGGAAAGCCATTACCGAGAAGGCCGTGACGTTCACATCGTTGCCGAAGGAGCCGTTGCCCCGGCGGTCCCGGAGCGCCGCGACCAGGTTCCGTCCCTTGAAATCCCGCGGGTCCTTCGCGACCGTCTTCAAGGCGAGGATCGTCAGGGCGATATCGCTGGCCTTGGTGATCTGCTTGCGGTGGTTGACCAGGTATCCGTAGGGAGTTGCCTTGGTCTTGACGTCGAGCGGATTGATCCCGGTGGCAGCGAGAGCGAACATCGCGCGGGCGGTGATGTTGACCGAGGAAGCGCCGCCCGGCATGGAACTGAATCCGCCGTCGTTGTTCTGCTGGGCGCGAAGCCAGGCGGCGGCATTGTCGGCGGCAGCGGGATAGGCGGCCCGGGCGGCAGTCGGGGAGGAAGCCCCGGCAAAGGCCAGTACTATCGCCCCGAGAACGATCATCGTCAATCCGTTGGCCTGTCTTGTCGGGCGGGCGGAATCGCCATCCGGCCGGCTCCATTCAAAACGACGGCGGAAGCGGAGCAGCGCAGCGATCATCATCGGCCCCGCCGCGAGGGCGAAGACGATGTTCCCGGTCATGTGTGCGATGTCGAATGGAATTGCTCTTACCTCAAGTGCAAGGTACCGGTCCAGGGAGATTTCCCCCCCGAATGCAACCATCGTCTCAAGATTCATCCAGGCTCCGAAAAGCAGCCCGGCCACCCCGCAGACCACGGCCAGCAGCCAACGGTTGACGCGACCGCCAGTGAACCTCCAGAGCAAGGCACCGGCGATCCCGCACATGCCCCAGGCGACCATCTGCCAGGGCGTCCAGACTCCCTGGCCGAGCCAGAAGTTGGAAACGAGCCCGCCCAGGGCACCGACCGCGAATCCCGGTGCCGGGCCCAGCACGAAGCCGGCGATGATCACGATGTCGGTGGTGGCAACCACATTGGGGATCGGGGCGAGAACGAGCCGCCCGGCGACCGCCAGAGCGGCGAGAACTGCAACCAGGGCAACGATCTGTGAGGGAGGCCGGGACCGTTCGTACCAGAGCATCCCCGCGCCGATCGCGAACATGAGCACGGCGAAGCTGATCACCTGCCAGCTCACGAGGGGCCTTCCTCCGCGTCCCGCGCCTGCAACCAGTCGATCCCCTGCCGCACCGAAACCAATCCGGGCCGGTCGATAATCCTCGCGACTTCCGAGGCGAAGTACCAGCCGCCGCTGAGAACCTCCTCCATCCTGGCGTCGGCGATGATCTCCCCTTCACCGAGCAGCAGGACCCGGTCGGCGAAGGACACCGCGAACTCAACGTCATGGGTCGAAATCACCACTGCGGCCCCCTGGCCGGCGAGCCGTTCGGTCAACTCGACCAGATGCTCCTTCAGCCCCCGGTCCATTCCCCTGGTGGGCTCGTCGAGGCAGATCACCCCGGGCAGCGATTCCGCCTCCATCCTTCCGGCCAGAGTGATCGCCAGCGCGAGCCGTTGACGTTCACCGCCGGAGAGGTCACGCGGATCACGGTCGACGGGCAGGTCAAGCCCGACTGCCGCCATTGCCTGTTCACCGGAAGCTCCGGGCAATTCATCTCCGATCCGCTCGCGCACCAGGAAATCGGCCGGACTCTGGGTCAGCAAGGCAATCCCCCGGGTGGCTTCGATGCTTCCCGCGGCCGGATCGATCAGGCCCGCTGCCGACCTCAGCAGGGTTGACTTGCCGGCACCGTTCCGGCCCATCAGGGCCACTTTCTCCCCGGCGGCAACCTGGAATCCAATACCCCGCAGCACGTCCACCGGACCCTCCCCCGGATCAAGTTCCACCCAGAGACGCCTCGCCTGCAGGACTGCTTCGGTCGGGGGGTCCGGCACCGGATCCTGCCCGGAGATCGACCCTGGATCGCCCTCCTGCCCGGGGTCCGACCCGCCGTCCGGCTGTCCTTCGCCCGGCATCCTCTGACGGATAAGCTGGCGGGCTTCCCGAACCCCGGTCGGCAGGGGCCTGATCCCGGCACCCGAGAACATCGTGGCGGAAGGCGTGGCGAGCTCCGGCTTTTCCGCGACCGCCCAGCTCAGAAAATCCCCTGGGGATCCGTCAAACCCGATTCGACCCTGATCCATCGCCACGACCCGGTCGGCGGCTGCGAGGCAACGCTCGAGGCGATGCTCCGCGAGGACCACCGCCACCCCCCACTCCTCATTGAGGCGACGAAGCAGCCAGATCAGCTCGTCCCCTGAGACCGGATCCAGTTGGGAGGTCGGCTCGTCGAGCAGGATCAGCGGCGGTCTTGTGACCAGGGCCGCCGCAAGGGCGACCCGCTGCATTTCCCCGCCGGAGAGAGTGACCACCGTGCGTGAAAG
>JBGAOF010000248.1:0-2511 GCA_044221915.1 Solirubrobacterales bacterium | reverse complement strand
GTGTAGTCGGCAACCTGGGCGGGAATCGTCGGCCGCGGCCCGACCAGGGCCATCTCTCCCCGCCAGACGTTGACCAGGTTCGGCAGTTCGTCCAACGAGGTCCGCCTCAACCAGCGGCCGACCCGGGTCACCCGCGGATCGTCACGGCCGACCACCGTGCCGACCCCGACCGGATCGGACCCGGGCACCATGGTCCGCAGCTTCAGGAGCTCGAACTCCTCCCCGTCCTTGCCGACCCGGGCCTGACGATAGAAGACACTGCCGCCCTCAAGCCGGATCAGCAGGGAGCAGACCGCCATCAGCGGAGCCGCCAGCACCATCAGCATGGCGGTCAAGAGTTTTTCGAGGGGACGATTCACAGGCGGGACACCATTATCGGGTCCCTTCCGCCTTCTCCCAGGCCGCCGGTGGCCCCTGCCGCCAGCGATCCCAGAGACCGAGGGCGATCGAAAGGGTCACCTCGACGTAGTAACGGGCAACGCGGAAAGGCAGGATCGGCATCCAGCGGCCCAGCAGGGCGGCCAGCAGGAACAGGACCTGCAGGGCCATGGTCACCCGGAAGAACCCTCCCTGGCCGAGCAAGGCGAGGTTGCTTGCAAAAAGGAGCAGGTGAAGAAATGGACTCAGGTAGCGGAGCAGCCGGTGGGAAATCAGCTCGAAGAGGTAGAGCGGGGAATAGCCGCGTGGGTCGAGCATCCCCTCCCCGACCACAATGTCCCAGAGGCCGATCATCATGCGGCGCTTGCGGGCCAGCTCACCTTCAAGGCTTGGCACCAGCTTCTCGCTCGCCCTCGCACGGGGACGGTAGAGCGAGGCCAGCTTCCGCCTGGCAAGAGCAAAGGGAAAGGAAAGGTCGTGGCTGCCGGACGGCCGCAGGTGGATGTATGCCGATGCACGCACCGCGTAGATCGCCCCGTTGCCGGCCGTCACTCCGGCCAGTTCGGATTCCATCTCCCGAATCCGCATCTCGTAATGCCAGTAAGCCCCTTCGAGATTGCCGCCATCGGGCCCGGTGAAGCGGACCTGACCGCAGACGTACCCGACTCGGTCGTCGCGGAACGGTCCGATCAGCTCCGTGAGGGCGCCGGGCTCCCAGGTCGAGTTTGCATCGGAGAATGCCAGCAGCTCCCCGCTGGCCGCGACGGCGGCCGCATTCTGGGCGGCGATCTTGCCTCCCCGGGGGAGATCCAGCACCTGGTCGGCACCGGCCTGTCGGGCAAGCTCCACCGTGCGATCGGATGATCCGTCCGAGGCGACGATGATTTCCAGCAGCTCGCGGGGGAACTCCAGCTCTAGCGCGTTCCTGACCTTCGCCTCGATCACCGTCTCCTCGTTGTAGGCGGCAATTATCAGGGAAACCCGGGGCAGGACCTCCTCTTCCGTGTCGGGATCGATCGGCGGGGGAATCTCACTCAGCTTGCGGCCCCGGATCTCACCGGCCCGCCCCCCGAGACCGATGAAATCCAGCAGCCAGAGCACGATCGGATAGCCGAAATGGGTGAAGAAGAGCAACGCGGCACTGAGCCAGAACAGGACGTAGATGACGATCAACCGAGCAGCTCCGAATAGAGGTCCATTGTCCGGCGGGCGATCCCGTCCCAGGCGAAAGGTCCCTGCGCCGCCGCCCGGCAACGGGCTTCCAGCTCGGCCCGGGCGGCGGCCGCCCCCGGACCGGCCACCAGTCCTGCGAGCTCATCGCCGAGTAATTCGAAGTCGCCAGGCTCGACGAGACGAGCCACCCCATGTTCACGGGCGACCTCACCGATGCCGCCGACATCGGAAACCACCATCGCCTTGCCGAAGGCAATCCCGGTGTAGAGCACACCGGACTGTTCGCCATCAAGGTACGGCAGGACCAGCACGTCGGCCCGGCGCATGATCGCCGGGATCTCGGCATCCTCGATGAAACGGGGAAGCCAGCGGACCTCCAGCCGAAGCCGCGACGCCCGCTCCATCAACTCGCTCAGGTCCATGCGCGGGTTGCCCACAATCCAGAGCTCGGGGGCTGTTTCACCATCCGCCGTGGCGAGCTGGCCGGCAGCGCGGATCAGCACATCGATGCCCTTGTAGGGACGAAGCAGGCCGAAGAACAGGATCACCGGTGGCCGCGATCCGCCGGCTCTGCCGTCCCCGGCCAGCTCGGGTGGCAACGGTTTTTCTTCCGGCAGCCGGGTCAGGTAGTCGAAGGCACCATGCGGGATAACCCGGACCCGCTCCGGCGGCAGCCCGATCTCGTTGACCAGCCGGCCCGCTCCCGTTTCGGAATGGGCGATCACCGCGTCCATCGAGCCGAAAAGCTTCCGGCCCTGTGCAAGCTGCCCGTCGGTCGGCCCCGGAGGCAGGATGTAATGCGCGGTCATGACCCGGGGCCGGCGTCCGGAGATCAGATGCCGGTCGATGCGTGGCATGGTCAGCCACTGGTAGTGGGTGACCATCGGATCCGGTGCTCCTTCCAGCCTGCGTCTCATCCGCCGCATCTCGGGCAGATGCCAGAACGCCGTGCTGATGCGG
>JBGAOF010000247.1:0-2516 GCA_044221915.1 Solirubrobacterales bacterium | reverse complement strand
ACCGAGCTACGTTGACACGGACGGCAATCTGGCCTTCGGGCCCGGGGACCTGCCGGATGTTCAAGACCCGGAGGCAGACGCCGACTCCGAAGACACGTCGGACTAGCGTATTTACACCGGGACACGCAGACGATGCCGGAGGGTGAGGTTCAACGGCAAGGTCCGGCCGGGCTACTTCGGGGGCGGGTCCTCGGGGAAGTTGGGGCCGGGTCGTTCCATGATCCTCGCGGATGGCTCACCGAAACCGAACTGGCGGTAGAAATCGTGGCCGTCAACCGTACCTAACAGCCAGCGCAGGTCGGCCAGGGGACCCCGATCAACCATTTCGGCGACCAGCTCCCTGCCGAGCCCGCGGCCCCGATGCGCCTCCAGCACGAAGACGTCGCAGAGGTAGGCGAAAACGACCTCGTCCGAGGCGGCCCGACAATAGCCCACCGTGGCACCGTCCGGTGCATAAAGGCCAACCACCCTGCTCGCCTCGTGAAAGGTCTTCACGATCAGTTCCCTGGAACGGCCCTGCGACCAGTAGGCCTCGACCGCGAGGAACTCGCAGACCACCTCGAGGTCGACCCGGCCCGGATCGTCATCGAGTTCGTAGCCGGCTTCGAGTTCGCGTTTCACCGGTGAAAGTTTGCACCAAGGGCAGCTCCGGTGCGGAATCGTTGCAAGATTGTTACATCACTTAGTAGAATGCGATGTAACATGGCGCGGATGAAGCGGCTCCAGATCTCACTCGAACACGACCTCGATCTTCAACTCGGGAAAGCGGCCCGTGAGCAAGGAGTATCCAAGGCCGAGGTCGTTCGCCAGAGCCTTGTTCGAAGCCTTGGAACTCCCTCCCGGATCGCTGACGACCCCCTGTTCAAGCTCCGGTTCAGGAGTCCGAGCCCCCGTCAGCCCGGGCAATCGTTCGACGACCTGATCTACGGGCAAGGCCGCGACGAGGCGAAGGCAAGGAACGCCGCCGAATGATCTTCATCGACACTTCCTTCTTCTACGCCCTGATGGACGAACGCGATTTCGAGCACGAAGAAGCCGTGGCATCGTTGAACGAGCTGGAATCGCCATCGCTGGTCACCACCAATCACGTTCGCGGCGAAAGCTGGACCCTCGTGAACCGGCGTCTCGGGCATGCCGCCGCGACCAGGTTCCTCAGCCACCTCGAATCATCACCGACGGTCACGGTCGAGTGGGTCGACCAAGACACGGAAGCCGATGCGATCGCATGGCTCCACCACCACAGCGAACGCGAATACTCCTTCATCGATGCGACGAGCTTCGCCTTCATGCGCGATAACCGGATTACCGAGGCGCTCGCCTTCGACGGTGACTTCACCGCCGCCGGATTCGTCGAACTCAGAAGCTAGAAACCCCGTCAACCATCCGAAGGAGGACGACCGACCCAGTCGCGAGAGAGGCGGCGGGTCATTGCTTCGGCCAAGCGGATCCCCGACTCGACCGTGTCGAAGTTGACGTTGTCCGCAATGTCGTTCGGCCAGTGGTAGTTGGCCGGCTGCTTATGCTCGGTGCAGGAGCAGATCGAAACAACCGGATAGCCCGCAGCCAGGGCCTCAAGGCCATCCGTCCCGTTCCTGATCCTCAGGTTCTCCATCAGCTCAATGCCCTCCTCGCCAGCGGACCGGTCGGCCAACTCAAGCGCAGCGGCCGGATACTCGAACATCTTCAGGAACCCCTCCCCTCGCAGGACGGTCAAATGAGGGGAGCCGATCGTGTCCATGTTGATGAAAAAGGTGGAGGAAACCGGAAGGTCAGGGAAATGCCGCTCGCCGAAACCCTTCATTCCTTCGCTGAAAGACTCTTCGGAGCCGGTCGAAAGCAGGATCAGGCGCAACCCTTCGGGCGGGTCGGCGAGGAACCGGCGGGCGAGCTCAAGCAAGGCAATGACCGCGGTGCCGTTGTCGTTGGCACCGGGAACCACACTCCGCAGACCGATATCCACCATCGAGGCGGTCGACCCGGCAGAAAGCAACGCGCCGGCGGTGGCCAGGGAACGCTTCCCGGCCAGAGCCCCGGCGGCACCGAGCAGAGGGCCAGCCAGCACCGGGGCCATCAACATCGGTGAGGTGTCCAGATGGCTAAAAAGGCCCGTCCTTGAAACCAGATCGGGAATTCCCGGGTGAAAAACCAGTCCCGCGTTGGCGGCATCGTGATGGGAAACGAGCACCACGGTCCGTTCCGCCCCCGGATCGCCGAGCTCGCAGACCACGTTGTATGTCTCACGTTGCGGCAGCAATTTCCGCAGGTACCTCGGCCGCGGCGGAAAGTCGGTTGCGATCGCGGCAGCTCCGGCCGCGCCAAGCAAGGCCCCCGCGAGCCGGGCACGGAACCCGGGGCGCCGGCCGGCAAGCCCCCCGGCAACCCCCAGGGCGGTGCCGATCCCGATCGGCCACCAATAGCTGCCATGGGCTCTTTCCCGCTCGATGCGGGCTTCCCCGCCCAGCTTCCGAAACTCGCCGGCCAGCCAATTGGCAGCCTGAAGCTCACCGGCCGACGCC
>JBGAOF010000246.1:0-2560 GCA_044221915.1 Solirubrobacterales bacterium | reverse complement strand
CGACCTGGTCGAAGCGATGACCAGGGTGGACCGGCCCGGGCTCGCCGTAAGGCACCGGATCCGGTCGAAGAGAGTGGGCAGAAAGAAGACGAAGAAGGCGTCCACCCTCAACCTCACACTGAAGGTGCG
The DNA here is from genome assembly GCA_044221915.1 of Solirubrobacterales bacterium. Classification (GTDB taxonomy): domain Bacteria; phylum Actinomycetota; class Thermoleophilia; order Solirubrobacterales; family 70-9; genus 67-14. The sequence goes on along the minus strand of JBGAOF010000246.1, from coordinate 2,431 downwards.
GATCAAGAACTGAAAGACTGGCGCTTCGATGAACGACGCGCCTGAACTGAAACCGAATTCGTATCGCGACACCTGGTGCGGCCAGGTCCTGGGGGACAAGGTGGGTGGCCAGGTACGGCTTGCGGGATGGGTTCACCGACGCCGCGACCACGGAGGGCTGATCTTCATCGACCTCCGCGACCGGACCGGGCTGGTTCAGCTCGTCTTCAACCCCGATGAGGCCGGCGGTGCCCACCAACTCGGCCACTCGCTCCGCTCCGAATATGTGATCAGCGTTTCCGGTGATGTGGTGACCCGCTCGGGGGAGACCGTGAACCCGGAACTTCCCACCGGGGAGTTCGAAGTCCGGGTCAAGGCAGCCGAGGTGCTTGCCGAAGCGGACACACCGCCCTTCGAGATCGAGGGTTTTCAGGGTGAAGTGGGCGAGGAGACCAGGCTCCGGTACCGCTACCTGGACCTGCGGCGCGAGCAGATGCAGCAGGCGATAACCCTTCGTCACCGGTTGACGACTTCGATGCGCCGTTTTCTTGACTCCGAGGGGTTCCTTGAGATCGAGACCCCCATCCTGACCCTTTCCACCCCGGAAGGCGCCCGTGACTTCCTCGTCCCCGCAAGGTTGCAGCGGGGATCCTTTTATGCCTTGCCTCAGTCCCCCCAACTTTTCAAGCAGTTGCTGATGGTCTCGGGTTTCGAGCGGTATTTCCAGATTGCCCGCTGCTTCCGCGACGAGGACCTGCGGGCCGACCGCCAGCCCGACTTCACCCAGCTCGACATTGAAATGAGCTTCGTTGGCGGCGAAGACGTGATCGCCGTCAACGAAAGGCTGATCAGGCATGTTCTTGACGAGATGGATGTTCCGGTCGAGATTCCTTTCCGGCGCATGTGTCACGACGAGGCAATCGGCCGTTTTGGTTCCGACAAACCCGACCTGCGTTACGGCTACGAACTCACCGACCTGACCGAGATTCTCCGTGGAACCGAATTCAAGGCTTTCGGCGGAGTGATCGAAAACGGCGGTCAGGTCAAGGGCATCAATTTCGGCCGGCGTGACCTTTCGCGAGCTCAGCTCGACGGTCTGATCGACGATGCCAAGGAGCTCGGCGCCAAGGGTCTCGTCTGGGCCTTCCGCGAAGGTGAAGGCTGGCGGGCACCGATCGCCAAGTTCCTCTCGCCCGAGGAGCTGCTCGGCCTGAACCAGGCGATGGAGGCCGAGGAAGGCGACCTGATGCTGGTCGCCGCCGATCAGCCGGCCATGGTCGCGGCCATCCTGGGCGGCCTCAGGACGCGACTGGCCGAACGCTGGAACCTGATCCCCGAAGATGCGGGCAATCACTTTTGCTGGATCGTCGACTGGCCGCTTTTCGAGTGGAACGGGGACGAAGACCGGTGGGACGCCCTCCATCATCCCTTCACAGCGCCCCGGGGGGACTTCGATCCGGAAAATCCCGGCGATGCGAGGGCCGAAGCCTATGACCTCGTCTGGAACGGGGTGGAGATCGGTGGCGGATCGATCCGCATCAGCAAACCGGAGCTTCAGGTCCAGATCTTCCGGGCGCTCGGAATCTCCGACGAGGAAGCCCGTGACCGGTTCGGATTTCTGCTTGACGCGCTCAGGTACGGAGCACCACCGCATGGTGGAATCGCCTACGGAGTAGACCGGTTCGCGGCGCTCCTCGCCGGGGTCGAATCGATTCGTGACGTGATCGCCTTCCCGAAAACAGCGTCCGGCGGCGACCCCCTCACCGGAGCCCCGGCACCGGTGGATGACATCCAGCTTCGGGAAGTCGGGATCGAACTGCGCAAGAAGAAAACCCCCGGGCAGGATCCGGCCCGCGGCCGCGGGTAACTCCGATGGGCTTTCTCGGCCGGTTCAAGGAGAAAGTCAAGTCCATCGGTGATGGCTCCGGACGGATACACATCGCCGATCCCCGATTTGACGACTGGGAGGTCGTGCGTGAGTTCGGGGACCTTGAAACCGCTTTGGCCTGGCGGGATGTCCTGCGGGAGAACGGGCAGCAGGCGGAATTGACCGCGGACTGGGAACTGGACCGCTTCAACCGGGGCGACATCCAGCTGCAGGTTCCTCCCGGCCGCTGGTCCGAGGCAGAAGAACTCGTTTCCGGCCTCGATCTCGACTGATCGGTCCGCAGCCGGGCCGGGAATGGTAGGTTGAAGTCCGAGGCCCGAACCCGTTCGTTAGCCGTCTCGTAAATTGACCCAACATCAACGGCACGGGAGCTGATTTCGATGTCCCCCGCGGGACGAAGATAGGCACCCACCTTTTTATTAAGGGATCAATGCCGGAGGCGGCGACGGCAGGTTGGGGCCTCGTCTTTTGGGGCCTCGCTTTTGGGGCATCGCCGCGGATCGGCTGGTTTTCCCGGCTCAGGTGGCGGCCACGGCCGGGGAAAAATTGAAGTCGACCCCGGTT
>JBGAOF010000245.1:0-2605 GCA_044221915.1 Solirubrobacterales bacterium | reverse complement strand
GCTCATTGGTCCCGCTCCTGGGTCGGAAGGCTCATTGGTCCCGCTCCTGGGTCGGAAGGCTCATTGGTCCCGCTCCTGGGTCGGAAGGCTCATTGGTCCCGCTCCTCGGCCAGGTCAGCCACCCGCTCGTCGAACTTCTCCAGGTCCCAGTCCGACGGAAGCTCCAGCACCGACTCCGCTTCCGACACCCTTACGCGGTGACCTGGCCCAACCTCCCTTACCGCAATCAGGGGCTCCCATTCCGGCCCGAAGAAGAGCAGGTCGAGAGGAAAGCGCATCCCGAAGGTGTGAATCGACCGGCAGGATGGGATCAGCAGTCCTTCGGGAGAAAGACGCCGGTCCAGCAAAGCCAGCCCGAGCAACCGTGACACCGGACCATTGGCCACGGGCACCCTGAAGCCATGGACCTCCCGGACCTCCAGATGCCGAAATCGCCTTGCCTGCCGGTTGTTTTCCGGGCGGATTGCCATGCCCATCTAAGTCGAGGGCACAGGAAACTCTCCCCCGCTGGCCACGAGAACAGCTGCAACAAGACTTTCCCGGTGCAACCACCCGTTCAGGGAGAGCGCGGTGTCGTCCCTAAACGAAAGCTCAAGGGATGATGCCCGGGTGCCCGAGGACCATGCCGAAGGCGCTCAAGGCTTCAACCGTGGAACGCAAGAAAACCCGCAGAGGAAACTACGAATCGGGCACCGACTATGTGCTCGAATACGGCAATCTCCGATTCTCGTTCAACGAGAGGGACTTCAGCCAGCGTGTCGAGCAGGCCGCCGTCCGCCTCGGGTTCGTGACCCCGGGCCTGACGTTCGCTGAAATCAACGATCTCCTCCACCTCGCCGTTTCGGGTGAAATCGAAGAGCCTCGCTCGGAACTCGGGATCCACGTCACCCATCACTGGGAGGACCTGACCGGCCCCGGCAACCAGAGCTTCGTCCACTGGCTGCGACGTCTGGTGTTCCGTGGCGCGTGGCTTGACCAGCGGGTGAAGGAAGGGGAACTCGACATCACCTTCGACGAGAAGCGGCAGACCTTCGGCTACATCCAGCCTGAGCGCGGACCGGAAATGATCGAACTCGCCCGGGAACCTTCCTGGCGGCGAGTCGCCTTCCGCCGCTGACCCAGGCCGCCAGAACCCACGGTTACCCACACATATTGTGGGTAACCGCAGCTCTCGACGGCCGAAAGACCCGTCAGAGGTTCTTCAGCAGTTCCTCATTGCTGGCAGATCCCTTGATCAGTTCGGCCAACCGGCTGGCGGCCGGAGCCGGATCAAGGTCCCGCAACTCGGCTCGCAGACGGCGAACAGCTTCAATCCCGGCGGGATCGAGCACCGATTCCTGGCCGGAAAGCCCGCAGCAGTTCACGTCGAGGGAGGGTTCGACCCCGGCCGCTGCGAGATCGGCATCGAGCCGGATGGTCGCGTTCTCGGTTGTGTGAACGGCATTCAGGACGTCCTGGTCCCCGGGCGAGCCGTGAAGCGCCGTAGCGATGACCGTGGCCGAACCGGACCCTTCTTCCTCGAGTTCCCTTCCGGCGCCAAAGAACGGCTTGACAGCCCCTGGGTCACCGTAGGCGTTGCCAAGCCGGGTCAGCGAATCAACGATCAGCACAACATCGTGGCCGGCCTCCACCTGGCGCTTCACCCGGGCGAGGATCCGTTCGGCCAGCCTGACCTGCTCGTGGGCTCCGAGGTCAGCCGGAGCGGCCGCTATTTCCACCCCCGGAACCTCACGGTTCCACGCCGTCACCTCCTCCGGACGCTCGTCGACCAGCAGCACGATGATCTCGGCCCGGTCACCCGAACCGCTCGTGATCGCCTTCGCAAGCGACCTGAGGAAGCTGGTCCGGCCGGAACGGGGCTGGGCCTCAACCAGAACCCGCTGCCCGAAAGCCAGTGGCGTGAGCAGATCCACCGCCCGGGCGAGAATGTCATCTTCGCCACCACCCAACGGCATATGACGGTGAGGGGCAACCGGGGTCAGGGACTCGAAGCGCGGCGGCCTTTCGTCCACCGGCGGTTCGCCGTTGACTGTTTCAACCCGAACCAGCGACGGTCGGCGTTCCCCGCGCCGGGCCGGCCGGACCGGGCCACTGATCTCATCGCCCGAACGAAGCTCGCAGCGGCGGATCTGGGCGGGTGAGACATAGACGCCCGCGGAAGGAGCGTCGTCGGCCCGGATGATCCCGCTACCACGTGGCAGCACATCCAGAACGCCGGTGACCGCATCCAGCACGGGATCTTCCTCAGAGTCGCCAGGCTCGTCCTGCCTGGGCTGTTCGCGGTCCTTGCTGCGGGACTGTTCGCCACGGCCACCACGGGATTCGTCATTTTCACGTCGTGACCGGTCCCGGCCGCGACGACGCCTTTGAGGAGCCTTCTCGGCCTTTTCCGAAGTGGAATCCGGGCCAGTCGCCGAATCGCCAGGCGCCGGACCAAGCTTCTCGATCAGCTCTTCCCGCCGCAACAACCGGAATTTCTCGATGCCCGCCTTGCCGGCCAACTCATGGAGTTCAGCCAGGCTTTTTGACTTCAGGTCGGACATGTCAGCCCTTGCGTGAAGCTACGAGACCGTTCAGCCACTCACCGAATTCGGGGCGGCTTTTC
>JBGAOF010000244.1:0-2631 GCA_044221915.1 Solirubrobacterales bacterium | reverse complement strand
ATCTGAGGGCGGTTTCGGTGGCGGGCGGCTCCGGGTTTGTGGTCAGTGACGAAGGCGAGATCGTCACCAACGCCCATGTGATCAGCGACGGACTCGGTGACGACCGGAAAGCCGCCGACCAGGTTTTCGTGGAGTTCTCCACCGGTGATGTGCTTGACGCCGAGATCGTCGGCCTCGATCCGTTCGCGGACGTCGGCCTGCTGAAAGTCGAGACATCGGATGTGGACATGAAGCCATTGACCCTGGTTGCGGTCGGGCAGCCGATCGCGGTGATCGGAAGCCCCTTCGGGGAGGACCAGACTCTGACAACCGGCGTGGTTTCCCAGACCGGCCGTTCGGTCAAGAGCCTGACCCAGTTCATGATTGACGGGGCGATCCAGACCGATGCGTCGATCAACCCGGGCAATTCGGGCGGCCCGATGCTTGACGGCGATGCCCACGTGATTGCGATCAGCCAGCAGATGAAGAGCGGGTCGGGATCCAGCGACGGGGTGGGTTTCGGCGTCCCTTCGAACACGATCAGGCGGTCGGTGGAGATGCTCCGGACTGACGGGGAACCCAGCTATGCCTACATCGGTGTCAGCACCCAGCCGCTTTACCCCCAGCTGGCCGACAAACTCGGGGTTGACGCCGAGCGGGGTGCGATCGTGGCCGAAGTGGTCAAGGGTGGCCCGGCCGATGAAGCCGGGCTTCGGGGCAGCGACCGCGAACTGATCTTCCAGGGGGCTTCCTGGCCGGTGGGCGGCGATGTGATCGTCGCCGTGGACGGCATCACGATCGAGCGGGCCGAGGATCTCGGCCGGATCATCGGGGCTCTCAAACCGGGTGATCCAGCCGAACTGGAAGTGATCCGTGACGGCGACCACAAGACGATCGAGGTAGTCCTCGGCGATCGCCCGACCGCAGTTCAGCGTCCCTGACCGAGCCGGCCCGCGAAGGGTTTTAGACTCAGGGCGTGGGCAAGGAAGGCAAACCACTGATAATCGTCTCGAACCGGGGTCCAGCCCAGTTCGACCTTGGCGCAGATGGTGAACGGACGATCACCCGGGGTGGCGGGGGTCTCGTGACGGCCCTTTCCGGCCTGGTCAAGGACCGCGATGCCCTCTGGATAGCTTCGGCCATGACCGCCGAGGATGTGGTGGTCACCGAGGAAAACGATTTCCGGCCGCTCGAGGTTGAGCTGAACGGAGTCGACTACCGGGTGCTGATGGTCGAAAGCAGGGAGGAGGCGTACGAACGCTTCTACAACGTGATTGCAAACCCGATCCTCTGGTTCATCCAGCACTATCTCTGGGACCTTTCCAACGCACCGGATATCCGGCGGGAAGAGACAGCCGCCTGGTACGACGGCTACGAGGTGGTGAACGAAGACATCGCCAGGGCCGTGATCGGCCAGATCAGCGACCGCGATGACCCGCTGGTCATGCTTCACGACTATCACCTGTACACGGCCCCTGCGAAGATCCGGGCGGCCCGGCCGGATGTGCTTTTACATCACTTCGTCCACATCCCCTGGCCGCAGCCGGATGCGTGGCGGGTCTTGCCCACGCCGATTCGCGAGGCGATTTTCAACGGCCTGCTGGCCAACGACATCATCGGGTTTCACACCCGCAGCTACGGGACCAACTTCCTCGCCTGCTGCAAGCAGCTCATGGGTTACGAGGTCGATTACGACGAGCTGGTGGTGGAGCATCCGGGCGGGAAGACGATGGTCCGGGCCTACCCGCTTTCGATCGATGCCGACCGGCTTGAGCGGGCCACCCATTCGGACCGGGTCGCCGAGTTGGAGAAGGAGATCCTGGCCCGGCGCCGCGAGCATCTCATCCTCCGGGTTGATCGGGCTGACCTCTCGAAGAATGTGCTGCGGGGCTTCACCGCCTTTGACATCTTCCTCAGTGACCACCCCGAATACCGGGAACGAGTGACCTTCGTTGCCCATCTTCAGCCGTCCCGCCAGGATGTGCCCGAATACCGCGAGTATCTGGAACGGATCGAAGCACTGGTAGCGGTGGTCAACCACCGTCATGGCACCACCGACTGGATGCCGATCGATCTGCGTATCTACGACGATTTCGACGAGGCGGTGGCCCGTTACCGGCACTACGACCTGCTGATGGTGAACGCGATCTTCGACGGGATGAACCTGGTCGCCAAGGAAGCTCCGGTGATCAATGTCCGGGACGGGGTCGTGATGCTTTCCGAGAACACTGGCTCCCATGAGGAACTCCAGGAGTTCGCCCTGACCGTGAACCCATTTGATGTCCAGGAGCAGGCCGACGCAATCTTCCGGGCGATGAACATGTCGCCGGAGGAGCGGCGTGACCGCGCCGACGGCCTGAAGCGGATCATCCATTCCCGCACTCCCGCGGACTGGATCGAGGAGCAGCTGGCTGACATCGACCTTCTCCGGCGGGAGAGGGGGCAGGGGGGTTGACCCCCGGGGTTCGCCGCGCGAGCCGCCAGTTCCCGGCCGTCCTGATCGGGCTTTTCCTGGTGCTGCTGTCGCCTCCGGGAGCCGATGCCAGACCGAAGCTTCACCAATGTGACATCGGGGCCAACCGGCCGGTGCTCTGCGGCCACATCAGTGTCCCGGCGGTTCGTGGGAAGCCCGGTGCCGGCCGGCAGAAGATC
>JBGAOF010000243.1:2412-2676 GCA_044221915.1 Solirubrobacterales bacterium | reverse complement strand
ATTTTTTTGATGTCGGCCGCCGTCCCGTGCACCACCGTGTTCTTCGTGTGGGGTATCCCGGGGGCCGGGGTCTGGGCCGGGCTGGACCCCAACTCGGGCAGGGGGCGGCGGCGGCCGAGCAGGGTGCGGACAAAACCTGTTTCCGTCGCTTCCTCGACCACCCGCTCGCGGAAAGCGGTGACCGCGGGGAACCGCTCGTGGTAGCGCTTGACGAACTCCTCCCCCTCGGACCGGGGGATGTTGAGCCGGTCCGCGAGACCGAAA
>JBGAOF010000243.1:0-2402 GCA_044221915.1 Solirubrobacterales bacterium | reverse complement strand
TTCACCATCTTCGCCTTCGAACGCTGGGCTTCATCCACCTCTTCCGGGTCAATCTCGAAAACCTGTGCGGCCGTCGCGGCATGAACATCCTCCCCGGCCCGGAAAAATCCCTTCAGTACCTCCTCGTCAGCCACATGGGCAAGCACCCGTAACTCGACCTGGCTGTAATCGAGCGAGACCAGCAGATTGCCGGGCTCGGCCACAAAACAGCCACGCAGGGGCCGGCCGACATCGGACCGGATCGGAATGCTCTGCAGATTGGGCTGGATCGAGGAAATACGGCCGGTCGGCGCCGCCGTCTGCATGAATGTTGTGTGAACCCGCCCCGTCGTCGGGTCGATCGCGGCCGGCAACGGCTCGAGGTAGGTGTTCTTCAGCTTGGTCAGTTCGCGCCACTCCTCGATCAAGGCGACGATCGCGTGCTCGTCGCGGATCTGGGCGAGCACCCGCGCATCGGTCGAAAAGCCTGTCTTGCCCCGGCGTTTGCGGGTCAGGCCCAACTCCTCGAAGAGCACCTGGCCGACCTGCTGCGGTGATCCGATCGTGAACTCATGTCCGGCGAGCTCGTGGATCTCACTCTCCAGTTCGGAAATCCGCCCCCCGAGACCGGCCGCCATTCCGGCGACCCTCTCACGATCAAGTTTCAGCCCGATTCGCTCCATCGCAGCCAGCACCCGGATCAGCGGTTGCTCGATATCGACCAGCAGGCCGGTCAGGCCGGCTTCTTCCAGCTTCGGCTTCTGGATCCGGGCGAGATTCCAGACGGTGGCGGCTATCTCCGGGGCGATCGAACCGTCTTCAACCTCGTCCGCGATCAATGACATCTGGCCGTCGTCACCGTCGAGCCCGGATGGTGCGAGACCGGCCTGGACCGCCAGTTCATCGAGGTGATAGTTGCGCCGCGCCGGTTCAAGCAGATAGGCGGCAACCAGCGTGTCATGACTGATCACCGGACCCTTCGCGGTCGCCTCGAGCTCAGCCAGCAAGCCGGTCCGCTGACCACCGATCGCCTTGATGTCATGCCCGATCAGGGGCTTTCCCTGCAGCATCCCGGCCAGCTCGCCGGCCGTAGCCTTGCCACCGACGACCTTGCGGCCATCGGTGGCGGCCCAGCCACCGTAGAGCTCAACAGCGATCGGGCCGTCGGCGAGATCGTCCGGTCCGCCGTCGGCCAACTCCACCTCCGCCGCCGCCGGGACTTCCTCGGAAACCCCGGGGATCCCTTCGTCACCCAGCGCTTCCTCGAGCCGGCTCATCGCCGCCCGCAGCTCAAACCCGGTCATGAATGCCCTCAGGCCCTCGCGATCCGGCACCGTGGCCATCAGTTCGTCAATGTCAACCCCCGTGTCGACTTCAAGATCCATGGTTGCGAGCTGCTTCGAGATCCGGGCGTCCTCGGCAAACTCGGTCAGGTTTTCCTTGCGCTTCTTGCCGGAAACCCGATCGACGTTGGCAAGGATCTCCTCCAGCGAGCCGAATTGGTCGAGCAGTTGGGCGGCGGTCTTTTCGCCGATTCCGGGGACTCCGGGAATGTTGTCCGAGGTGTCCCCGCGCAATCCCATGAGGTCGGTGACCAGTTCCGGATAGACGCCGTAACGCTCCCTGACACCCTCACGGTCGTAGAGCCTGGTTTCGGTGACCCCCCTCGAAGTGCTCATCACCTTCACCGAATCGGTGACCAGCTGGTAGGCATCCCGGTCGCCGGTGACGACTACCACCGGGATGTTCACCTCGCTGGCCTGGCGGGCCAGGGTGGCGATCACGTCGTCGGCTTCATACCCGTCGACCCTGACGTTGGTGTAGCCGAAAGCCTCGACCATCTCAAGCAGATGGGGCCATTGCTGGCGAAGCAGGTCCGGCTTCGGTGGACGATGGGCCTTGTACTCGGGATAGACGACCTCCCGACCCGACATCCCGGCATCCCAGGCGACGGCGATCTGCTTCGGCCGGTAGTCGGCGATCAGTTTGACCAGCATCGAAGCGAGCCCGAAGATCGCGTTGGTTGGGCGTCCGTCAGCGGTTGCCATCGAATCCGGCAAGGCGAAAAATGCCCGGTAGGCCATGCTGTTGCCGTCGATCAGGTAAAGGGCTGGGCTCTCTTCAGGCACCGACCGATCATAGGCCCTGGGCCAGTCGGGACAGGTTCGCCTGGAAACGCCAAATATGATGAACCGATGCCTCCAGTCTCAGCCCAGTACAGCGTCACCGTCCGCGTCGAACTCGATGCCCGCCAGGAGCCCCTCGGCAAGCTGGCCGCGGCTGTCGCTGAGGCCGGCGGCCAGCTGGTAGGAGTGGACCTGATACCCGGCGCGGGAAGCGAAGGCAAGCGGGTTCGCGAATTGACGGTTGACGCGGTTGACCAGCCGCATTGGGAACAGATCCTGAGGGGGATCGGGTCGATC
>JBGAOF010000242.1:0-2687 GCA_044221915.1 Solirubrobacterales bacterium | reverse complement strand
ACCTGCCAGCCCCGGACGCCATCCACTACCGGTCCTTTGAGCCGGCTGACTACGCGGCGGCCGCAGAGCGGCTGGCCGCCGGGGGCTGATGCGCCTGCCTCGCCTCGAACGACGCATCGGCCTGCTCTTCGCGGTCAGTCTCGCCCTGCTTTGCGGGTTGTTTGTCCGGGCTGTCCTGCTCCAGGTCGTTCAGGGTTCATCACTTGCTTCCCAGGCGACCAGCCAACAGGAGGACATCGTCGAAGTCCCGGGTCTGCGGGGATCGATTCTGGACCGCAACGGGCAGCCGCTGGCCGGCTCCGAACCGGGCGCAACCGTCTACGCGACGCCCTACCAGATCAAGGATCCGCCAACCGAGGCAAGACAGGTAGCGACGGCCCTCGGGAGCAGTCAGGACCAGGTTCTCGATGCCATCACCCAGCCCGGCGGGTTCTCCTACGTCGCGCGCAAGGTTGACCTGAAGAAGGCCGAAGCGGTCGAGCGGCTCGGGCTTGAAGGGATCGGGCAGGTCCCCGACACGCTGCGGGTCCGGCCCCAGGGTGACATTGCGTCCCAGGTGATCGGCGCCGTAAGCGACGAAGGGGCCGGGTTGACCGGGATCGAAGCCTCGCAAGACGCGGTCCTCGCCGGTGTGAACGGAGAGCGCCGCCTTGTGAAAGACGCTCTGGGCGACCCGATCAGTCTCGACAACATGCGGGATTCCATGGACGGAAAGCCGGTGCAGCTGACCCTGGACACGACTATTCAGGCCGAGGCAGAGAAAGTGCTCGCAGAAATCGGCGAGCAGAGCAATCCGGTGAACGCCTCGGCCATTGTGATGGACGCGAGGACCTCCGACGTGCTGGCGATGGCGAACTGGCCCCCGGTGAACCTCGATGACCTGAGCGATGCCCAGCCCGAGGATCTGCTGAATGTCGGCACCTCCTACACATACGAGCCCGGTTCCACGTTCAAGGCGATTACGGTCGCTTCGGCCCTGGAGAACGGAACCGTGACGCCCTCCAGCACTTTCACCCTCGCGCCGTCGATCCAGGTCTTTGACCGGACCATCGAGGAGAGTCACGCGCGTGGCACCGTAACCCTCGATGTCGGTGACATCCTCGCCCAGTCCTCAAACGTCGGTGCCGTGACGATCGGGCTGGAAATGGGTGGCCGGAAGTTCAGCCGCTGGATCAACCGGTTCGGGTTCGGCCAGACGACCGGAATTGACTATCCCGGCGAGGAGCAGGGGATTGTTCTGCCGTACAGCGACTGGTCGGGATCGACAATCGGGAACGTTCCGATCGGCCAAGGCCTGGCGGTCACTCCGATCCAGATGGTTCAGGCCTATGGGGCGCTCGCGAACGGGGGCATTCTCCGCTCCCCGCGCCTGATCGAAAAGATTGACGGGCAGGAGGTCCGCCAGGACAGCGGGCGGCGGGTCATATCCCCGCAGGTTGCGGCGGAGGTGAGGGACATGCTCAAGGGCGTACTGGCCCCCGGCGGAACCGCATCCGAGGTCTCTGTGCCCGGGTATTCCCTGGCCGGCAAGACGGGCACCGCCCAGATCGCGACCGAGAACGGCTACTCGGACACCCGCTACGTGGCTTCGTTCATCGGGGTTGCACCGGCCGATGATCCGGCGATTGTGGTCTCGATCATGGTCAACCAGCCGGAAGGTGCCCACACGGGCGGCGAAGTGGCTGCCCCCGGTTTCGGTGAACTCGCGTCATTCGCTCTGCCGTACCTCGGTGTCCCTACCGACGAGTGAACGCAAGCCGGACCCCGTTTTCCGGGGACCACTCCAACTAGAATCCCGGTCATGCGGCTGGACCAACTTGCCCGGGGCCTGCCTTCGTCCGAGCTTGTCGGCGACCCGGAAACACAGATCTCATCGCTCGCCTACGACAACCGGAAGGTAGCGCCGGGGGCGATGTTCTTCTGCGTCCCGGGTTTGAGCAGCGACGGGCACGTTTTCGCGCCGTCAGCGGCCGAGGCCGGCGCGGCGGCACTGGTTTGCGAACGAAAGCTCGATCTTGCCCTGCCACAACTGGTCGTCCCTGACTCCCGTGCCGCCATGGCGCCACTCGCGGCAGCCTTCAACGAGAACCCGACCACCCGGATGAAGCTGGCTGGAATCACCGGCACCAACGGAAAAACGACCACGGCGTTCTTGCTCCGGGACATCATGGAGTCCGCCGGTGTGCCATGTGGGCTGATGGGTACCGTCAAACAGGTGGTTGGTGGAGTGGAGGAGGCGGTGGTGCGTACCACCCCCGAGGCGATAGACCTCCAGACCTCCTTCGGCCGGATGGTGCAGGCCGGTGACGAGGCCTGCGTGATGGAGGTTTCTTCGCATGCGATGGCCATGCACCGGGCCGATGCGATCGATTTCGACCTTGCGATATTCACCAACCTCACGCAGGATCATCTTGACTTCCACAAGGACATGGAGGATTACTTCCAGGCCAAACGGCTGCTGTTCGCCGCCGGGCCTGGCGCTTCGGTCGTGAACGTGGATGACGAGTACGGCAAGCGACTGGCTGCCGAATTTGACTGCCTGACCTACTCGGCCAGCGGCCAGGCGGCAGACTATTCCGCCCTGGAAGTGGCCTTTGACGTTTCCGGAGCGAACTTCGTCGTCCAGACCGGACACGGTGAGATGGCAGTGCGCACCGGATTGCCGGGCAGCTTCAACGTGGCCAACG
>JBGAOF010000241.1:0-2692 GCA_044221915.1 Solirubrobacterales bacterium | reverse complement strand
CTACCTGGGTGGCGATCTCCTCGCGCTGGAGGCCCAGGGTCTCCATCACCCTTCGTTCGATCGCCGGCGGCACGGAGGCATAGGTCCCGACCGCGCCGGAGAGCTTGCCGCGGGCGGCCTGGGCGGTGGCGGCCTGCAGGCGTTTCAAGTTGCGGTCCGCCTCGAAGGCGAAGCCGGCCAGTCGCAGGCCGAAAGTGGTCGGTTCGGCGTGGACGCCATGGGTCCGGCCCATCGCCAGTGTGTCCTTGTATTCGAAAGCCCGGCCGATCAGCGCGTCGCGATAGGCCCTGGCGCCTTCAACCAGGATCTCCCCCGCCTTGGTCAGCTGAACCGCGAGCGCCGTGTCGAGCACATCCGAGGAAGTCAGGCCAAAGTGGATCCAGCGGCCTTCCTCGCCGATCGAGCCGGCCACGACGTCGACGAATGCCGCGACATCATGGTTGGTGATTTCCTCCCGGGCGTTCACTGCCTCCACCGTGAAGGTGCCCTTCTCACGGCAGGTGGCGGCCGCGGCGGCAGGCACCACACCCTCGGCCGCCCAGGCGTCGGTGGCGGCCAGTTCCACGTCCAGCCAGGACTGGAACTTCGCCTGCTGGGTCCACACGGCGCCCATTTCCGGGCGGGTGTAACGCTCAATCATCGCTGCTCAGGAACCGAGGTTGATGATGCGGGTGGCGAGCACGCCGGCATTCTTTGCGCCGTCGATCGCCACGCAGGCCACCGGAACCCCGGGCGGCATCTGGACCGCAGAAAGCAGTGCGTCAAGGCCGCCAAGTGACTTGCCGAGGATCGGCACGCCGATCACCGGGAGGTCGGTGTGGGCCGCCGCGACGCCGGGCAGGGCGGCCGACATGCCGGCTCCGGCGATGATCACTTTCAGGCCCCGCATCTTCGCGTTGCTGCAGTAGTCGACGACCAGTTCCGGGTCGCGGTGGGCGGACATGACCCGCACCTCATAGGTGATACCCGCGTCTTCAAGAGCCTGACCGGCCGGCTGCATTTTCGGCTTGTCGTTCTTGGAGCCCATGATGATCCCGACCTGGGGCTGATCGACTTCGATCTCCTCGAAGAGTTCCTCAACCGAGGAGAGGGTTTGCGGCTGCTGGGGTGTTTCGCTCATCGTTCCTGGTCTCTCTCGCGCCTGACCGCTCTTTCGGCGATATCCCGGCGCATCTGTTTGCCTTCGAATTCCACTTTGCCAGCCGCATCGTAAGCGCGATCGCGCGCGGTTGCGGCGTCCGGTCCGAGACCGGTCAGATTCAGCACTCTGCCGCCGGCGGTAACGATCTGCCCGTCCCGCTCTGCCGTCCCGGCATGAACCACCTCGGCGGAGGCGGCGGCTTCCGCGAGGCCGGTGATCACATCCCCGGTTGAAGCAGAAGCGGGATAACCGGCGGAGGCCAGCACCACGGTCACCGCCCAGTCGTCGCTGAAGGAGACTTCCTTGTCTGACAGCCCCCCGGGGCTGGAAGCGGCAAGGAAAAGGTCGGCCAGATCAGACTCGAGCCTCGGCAGGACGGCCTGGGTCTCCGGGTCGCCGAAGCGGGTGTTGTATTCCAGCACCCGGGGGCCGTCGGAAGTCATCATCAGGCCCGCGTACAGAATCCCGTGGAAGGGATGCCCTCGTCTGGCCATCAGATCAACGATCGGCTGGTGGACCATCGCGGAAAGCTCGGCCAGTTCTCCGGAGGAGATGATCTGAACCGGCGAGTAGCTGCCCATGCCACCCGTATTGGGGCCGGTATCGCCCTCCCCGATGCGCTTGTAATCCTGGGCGGGAGCCAGCGGAATGGCCCGCTCCCCGTCGCAGATCGCCAACAGGGAGAGTTCCTCACCCTCGAGAAACTCCTCCACCACGACCTCGGTTGCGCCGAATCGCCGCTCGGTGAAGAACACTTCGACGGCTTCGCGGGCCTCTTCTTCGTTCAGGCAGATCAGCACACCCTTGCCGGCGGCCAGCCCATCCGCCTTGAGGACGACCGGGCAGCCGGTGCCGGCCAGCCGGGCCAGCGCAGACTCGCGGTCGGTCACCACGCCGTAGCCGGCGGTCGGAACCCCGGCTTCGGCCATCGCCTCCTTCGCGTAGGCCTTCGATCCTTCCAGCCGCGCGGCTTCCCGTCCCGGACCGAAGGCGGCGATGCCCGCCTCCGACAGGGAATCGACCACCCCGGCCACCAGCGGGGCTTCCGGGCCGACCACGACCAGGTCAATTTCAAGTTCCCGGGCGCGGTCCGTCACCGCCGTGGGATCGAGCGGATCAAGGTCGGGCAGGCAGGTGGCTTTCGTCGAAATGCCGGGATTGCCCGGGGCACAGTAGAGCTCGGGCTTCCGCGGCGAGCGCGCAAGCGCGTTGATGATCGCGTGCTCGCGGCCGCCGCCACCGAGGACGAGGATTCTGAGGCTCAAAGAACTTCGGCGAGGCGCCCGGTCGGGATCGCGGTCAGGGTCTGGCTGGTCATGGTGCCACGCGAGCCCATTTCCACCGAGACCCGGGCCATCACTTCTTCCGACGGCGCTTCGATCACGGTCACGAAGTCGTACTGGCCGAGGGTTGAGTACTGGGCGATGACCTTGGCTCCGAGTGCCTCGACCTCGCCGTTGACCTCGGCGACCCGCCCGGGGTGGCTCTTCAGGGTCTTGACGCCGTCGGCAGTCAGGTTGGTCAGCATCACGAAAGTAGGCAAGGTTGCTC
>JBGAOF010000240.1:0-2718 GCA_044221915.1 Solirubrobacterales bacterium | reverse complement strand
GTCTTCGAGGTTGCCGAGCAGAATGTCGGCCTGTTTTGCCATGTCCGGGACCTTCGCCGCCATTTTCTCGTTCGACGGATCGAAGAAGTGGATCATCCGGGAGGGGCCAAAGGGGATCTCGGTGACGGGATCGGGGGCGCCGATCGCCATGGGCTTGAAGAAGTTCCTGGGGTTGCGCAAGGTGCTCCTTGGGGATTGTTGAGAAGAGTTCGAACGGCGCGAAAAGCTGTGTCAGCGCCGTCGGAAAGCGTATCTGGAATGGCCGAGGCGCTGGCCGCCGACCTCGCCCTGCGAGCTGCGAGTATCGGGTGCCCGTTGCTCATGCAGGCAGGAGTTCGGGTTCGAGCGAAAGGCGCACCTCATCCTGAACCCGACGCGGCGGAAGCCGGGATTGACCAGAACCGCTCTTTGTGGCCATCCCCGGTAATCTTGGAGGTCCTTCTGCCCGCATTCCCGCGGGCCTTTTCCGCGCCAGCGCGTGCTTCAACTCACCTGCGCCACCGAAACCCAAGAGGAGCCATGTCAGTAGCTGCCTACCAGGAGATGACCGACGACCAGAAGGCCATCATCGAGATGGTCCGCCAGTTCGTCGACGAGCAGATCATCCCGAATGCCGAAGAGTACGACCACGAGGACAAGTTCCCGGAACCGATCGTCGAGCAGATGAAGGAGCTGGGCCTTTTCGGAGTCACCATCCCTGAGGAATACGGGGGAATGGGCCTTGATCTCTCGACCTACGAGCTGATTGTCGAAGAGCTCTCCCGTGGCTGGATTTCAATATCCGGCGTGGTCAACACGCATTTCATCGGCGTCTATCTGCTGCTGCAGTTCGGCAACGAGGAACAGAAGCAGAAATACCTGCCGAAGATGGCGACCGGCGAGATGCGGGCCGCCTTCTCTCTCTCCGAGCCGGAAGTGGGCTCTGACGTCCAGGGCATCAAGACCGGTGCGAAGAAGGACGGCGAGGACTATGTGATCGACGGCCAGAAGATGTGGGTCACCAACGGTCTCGGCTCGAGCCTGGTCTTCCTGCTTGCCAAGACCGATCCGCAGGCGGAGAAGGCCCATCAGGGCATGACCTGCTTCATCACCGAGAAGGAGCCCTGGGTCGAGGAGAACACCGGTGAATATGCCGGGCTCAACGTCCCGCCGAAGATCAAGAAGATGGGCTACAAGGGCGTCGAGTCAACCGAACTGGTCTACAACGGCTATCGCTGTCCGGCCGGGAATATTCTCGGTGGTGAGGAAGCCGGGCTCAACAAGGGCTTCCCGCAGATGATGGATGCTCTTGAGGTCGGCCGAGTCAACGTCGCCGCTCGTGGTGTCGGCATCGCGCAGCGCGCGCTCGAGCTCGCCCTGCGGTACTCACAGGAGCGCAAGACCTTCGGCAAGCCGATCGCCAGCCACCAGGCCATTCAGTTCAAGCTGGCCGACATGGCCACCAAGCTGGAAGCGGCCCGCCTGGTCACGCGCAAGGCGGCCAACATGAAGGACGCCGGCATCCGTTCCGACCTGGAGGCCGGGATGGCGAAGCTGATCGCCTCCGAGACCGGCAAGGAATGTGTCGAAGAGTGCTTCCGGATTCACGGCGGCTACGGATACTCGAAGGAATACGAGATCGAGCGCCTTTACCGTGATGCCCCGCTGCTATTGATCGGTGAGGGCACCTCGGAGATCCAGCGCATGGTTATCGGCAAGAAGCTGCTCCAGCGCCACAAGATCTGAGTCGATACAACCCTTGTCATGGCATCCACTGCGCAGATGATCGAGTCCGCCGTCACCCACCTCCAGGAGGAGGTGCCGGCCCTGAAGAAGTTGAAGCTTGTCTTTGGTCTCGATCTGCGCGCAAAGGGTGACATGCAGACCTATCGGGTCGAGGTGCCCGGACCCAAGGTGAGCAAGGGAAGAGGAGAGGACGAGCGTTGCCGGGTCGAGATTGACCGGCAGCAGTTCAATCAGCTGGCTGACGACAAGGCGACTGTCGGCTCGTACCGCCGTGCCGCGGAAACCGGCCACATCCGGTTCGAGGGAGATTCGAATGTGGCGAAGCTGGTCATTCGTGTCGTGGAGGCACATGAGCAGCGGGCCAAGCTGAAGAAAGTCCACTGATCCGGTTCCGTGGAACCGGCTCGATGAATTCCCAATACAAAAGGAAAAACCCACCAACATGAGCGAAGAAAGCAACGACTTCACTACCGACCAGGCGATCCGCGAAGAATCCGGTTCGCACCCCTACGGCCGCTACCTCGAGGAGTTCGAGGTCGGCGCGACCTACAAGCACATGCCTGCGAAGACGGTGACCGAATATGACGATCACCTGTTCTGCCTGCTGTCGATGAACCATCATCCGCTGCACATCAACGATGTTCACGCCAACGCCTCCCAGCAGGGGCGGAACGTAGTGGTCGGCCCCCTGGTCTACTCGCTGGCAGTCGGCATGTCGGTTTCCGATTTCTCCGGCAAGGCGATCGCCAACCTGGCGACTGACGAGCTCAGTCACCCGGCTCCGGTTTTTCACGGTGACACGCTCTTCTGCGAATCCGAGGTCCTCGAGGTTCGCGAGTCAAAGAGCAAGCTCGATCGCGGCCTGGTCAAGGTTCACACCCGGGTTTTCAACCAGGACGGGGTTCTCGTCTGCCACTTCAAGCGGACCGCCTTGATCCCGCGCAAGGTTCATGGCGTCCCCACCGAAACCAACGACGTCGACTGAATCGAGTC
>JBGAOF010000023.1:0-15708 GCA_044221915.1 Solirubrobacterales bacterium | reverse complement strand
ATCGGCGCGTTGATGCGGGCGCCCCGAATCCGGCCGGTGACTTCCGCCTCGGTCTCACGGAGGTCGAGGCGGAGCAGCTTCAGCCCCTGCTGCCGGGTGAGGCAGCCCCATTTTCTGCGGTCTGCCCTGGTCGGCGGGCCGTAGTGGAGCAGGTGGCCAAAGCCGATTGTGGCGTGTCCGGCCGGGTCGGCGTACGGGCAGGCGACGAAACCCTCGAAGCCGGCGACAAACCGGGTTGTTTCGATCGAGACCGCTTCGGAACGAGCCGGGGCGAGCAGCAAGAGCAGGCCGGCAAGGAGGGGGAGAAGGCGGCGCATCGGGCAATGATTAGCAGCCGAAGGAGCGGCGGGGATTCCCGGCCGGAGGCTGATCTTCATCTCCCGCCAGGACTTTCATTTGACAAATCCGTGAAGTTTGTAAAAATAACGGTCATGGAGAAGACAATTGACAAGCCGATCCCGGACCAGGTCCCAGGAAGTGACCTCGAAGGAGAAGGCCATCACCACCATGTAGAGGATGTTGACCTTGGCCAGGCCGGCTGGCGGGACGGCAAGCGCTACGCCTGGCTGCTCGGCATCCTGGTCCCGTTGACCCCCTTTCTCGGCTGGGCCGCAGTCGAAGCCAGTGGCCTCGGCATCTTCTGGTACCTCGCACCCTTCGTGGTTTTCGTTCTGTTCCCGATGCTTGACCTGCTGATTGGACTGGACCGGACAAACCCCCCGGACAGCGTGCTCGCCTGGCTGGAGCAGGATCGCTACTACCGCTGGGTTACCTACGTCTTCATTCCGGTCCAGTACGCGGGCCTCGTCTTTGCCTGCTGGCAATGGTCCAGCGGCGATCTCGCGGTCTGGGAATCGATTGGCCTGATGCTGACCATAGGCGTGGTCGGCGGCATTGCGATCAACACCGCTCATGAACTCGGCCACAAGCGGGCGAGGTTCGAGCGTTGGCTGAGCCGTATCGCCCTTGCCCAGACCGGCTACGGACATTTCTTCATCGAACACAACCGTGGCCACCATGTGCGGGTGGCGACCCCGGAAGACCCGGCGAGCTCACGCATGGGGGAGAGCTTCTGGAGATTCCTGCCGCGGACCGTCATCGGCAGCCTCGGGTCGGCCTGGAGGATCGAGACGGCCCGGCTCGACCGGGTCGGGGCATCGCATTTCGGTCCGAAGAACGACATCCTGACCGCCTGGGCGATGACCATCCTGCTGTTTGCAGCCCTGACCCTGGCCTTCGGCATCGTGGTCCTGCCCTTCTTGATCGGCCAGGCTGTGGTCGGGTTCTGCATGCTCGAGGTTGTCAACTACCTTGAGCATTACGGACTGCTGCGCCAGCGGCTGGAAAATGGCCGCTATGAGCGCTGCCGGCCGGAGCACAGCTGGAACAACAACAACGTTGCTTCGAATGTCCTGCTCTTCCACCTCCAGCGGCATAGCGATCACCACGCCCACCCGACCCGCCGTTATCAGGCCCTCCAGCACAAGGACGAAGCCCCCCAATTGCCGACCGGATACGCGGGGATGATCGTGCTGGCCTGGTTCCCGCCGCTCTGGCGAAGGGTGATGGATCCCCGCCTGCTCGCGCACTACGATGGTGAGGTGACCCGCGCCAATCTCGCCCCAGGCTCCCGCGAACGCCTTCTTGCCCGTTACGGAGGCAGCGAGTGACCAGGTGGTGCTGCCCGGAATGTGGGTATCTCTATGACGAGGAGGAAGGCGATCCGCGGGAGGGATTCCCGGCCGGCACGCTTTGGAGCGATGTTCCAGATGACTGGCCGTGCCCAGATTGCGGGGTTCGTGACAAGGTCGATTTCGAACCGGCAGCCTGAGGACGGCCGGCCCGGCCCGTGGGAATCCGACGAGAGCTGATGACGGCAACCGAGGCCCGGACAACCTTCAAGGAAGCAACCCGGGAACTGCTGCGGGAGACCACTTTCGCAGCGGCCCGCGCCGAGCTGGAAGACCGTCCCTGGTCAAGGATCTCGATGGCCGAGATCGCCGCCGTCGCCGGGGTCAGCCGGCAGACGCTCTACAACGAATTCGGTAACCGGGAGCAGTTCGGGCAGGCGCTCGTGCTGCATGAGGCCGAGCGATTCTTCGCCGGGGTAGAGGCGGCACTGAGGGCCAATTTCAGCGACCCTCAGGCAGCCATCGTTGCGGCGCTGGAGGAGTTTCTCGGGGCCGCGGCCGACGATCCCCTGGTTCGGGCCCTGCTCGGTGACGAAGGCGAAGGAGGCATGCTCCCGTTCGTCACCACGCGCGGCTTGCCACTCGTCACCTGGGCCGGTCAACGCATCGCCGATGTCGTCGTGGAAGGCTGGCCCCAGGTACGTGCGAAAGATGCCCGGTTGCTGGCAGAAACCCTGGTCCGGCTGGCGATCAGCTACGTGACCACCCCGGCCGGTACACCACGCCAGACCGCGCGGGAAGCCGGCCATCTGCTCGGCCCGTTCACCGACCGGGTGCTGAGCGGCACCGCGCCGGCCGGCGCGGAACCCGAAGGTCCGTCGGAGCGCTGATCCGCCCGGCTCCGGGTCGGCAAGATGCGGCTGAGAGGAGTCGAACCTCCACGTCCTTGCGGACACAAGCCCCTCAAGCTTGCGCGTCTACCAATTCCGCCACAGCCGCAAGAAGGTCGGGCGAATATTAGGGGAAGGGACCTGGCGGCGCGGAGTGGCTGAGTACCCCGATCGCGGCCTGAAGCCGGAATCTGGTCGGCAGCCTGCAGAAACGGGCAGGTTACGAACATACGTCCGCACGGGAGGCTAGATTACGAACACAGGTTCGCCATCGGTGGCCGGACCACTTCCCCGAAGGGCCATTGGCCGAAAAGGAGCAACGTGGTTGATCTGACCAAGAGACAGCGCGAGATCTTCGATTTCATAGGCAAGTACACGGATCGGATGGGATACCCGCCGACCGTCCGCGAGATCGGCCAGGCGGTCGGCCTGACTTCGTCCTCCACCGTTCACGTTCACCTCGCCAACCTTGAGAAAGCCGGGGTATTGCGGCGTGATCCGAGCAAGCCGAGGGCGCTCGAGGTATTGGTGGACAAGGCCAGGAGCGCCGGTGAAAGCGTCCGCGACAGCGCCCGTGAAGTAGTTGGTTCGGTGGCTGCGGTCGCCACCGGCCCGGCCGGATTGCCGCTGGTTGGCCGGGTCTCGGCCGGTCCGGGCGTGCTGGCCGAGGAAAACATCGAGGACTACGTGGATGTTCCGGCCATGATCGGCGGAGGTGAAGGCGACTATGTGCTCGAGGTCCGCGGTGAGAGCATGAAGAACGCGGGCATCATGGATGGTGACTTTGTGGTGGTCCATCCCTCGCCCGAGGCCCGGAACGGCGAGATCATCGTTGCCCTGCTCGGCGATGAGGATGCCACCGTGAAGCGCTTTTTCAAGGAGGAGGACCATTTCCGACTCGAGCCGGAAAACGAATCCATGGAACCGATAATCACCACCGAAGCACAGGTCATGGGCAAGGTCATCGGCGTCTTCCGCAAGGTCTGAGCGGGCGGCCACGAGAAACGGTCCTGGCCAGGCTGGTTGCTTCCAGCCTTCGGCCGGGTTGCCGAGAAATGGCTGAGGCCCCTTGCGGGGCCTCAGCTTTAGTGGGTCTGTAAGCCGGATCCTGTCGTGAACGACCATCTGTCTCACCGGTTGATCTGGCCGGTGGGCCACCGTGGTGGCCTGCGACCTACCTGGATCTCGCCGGGCCGGGTCAGCGATCCTGTTTGGTCTTGCACCGGACGGGGTTTACCTGGCCGCCGTGTCGCCACGACGCCGGTGCGCTCTTACCGCACCTTTTCACCTTTGCCTGATCGCGACTCACGTGGTGCCGCGCCATCGGCTGTGTATTTCTGTGGCACTTTCCCGCGGGTTTCCCCGGGTGGGCGTTACCCACCGTCCTTGCCCTGTGGTGTCCGGACTTTCCTCGAAGGGTTTTCTCTCCCCCCGCAGCCGTCCAACCCACAACCGGGATTGTATCGCGGCCGGACACCCTGCCAAACCGCGGCACCGCTTTGGGGGCAATCTCTGCGAACTCGCAGTTCATGAAGGGTGTGAGCATGTCACAGAGCCAAATCAGCATCTTTCGTGAGCGTTTGCTAATCTGTTCGAACCTTCTGCTGAATCTCCACCTCAAGATCGTGGAGAGCGGGGGACCCAAAGGACAACGGTCCCGGGGCGAATCACTGGCAACCGCCAGGTAGCGCTGCTCTTTCAGCGCGAGCCCGACAGCTAACCCCGCAAGCCCAGGAAAGAGAGACGAAGGAATGAATCACAGCTTCGCGCTGGGAAAACTGAATATCGGTCTGCTTGCGGTCCTCGGGGCGTTCTGCCTTCTGGTGGTCCAGACGGACCGGACGGCCGCCGCTACCGGTGGTGTGAACATCACCCCGCCAAAGACCTCGGGCAAGGTGCCCGCGGTGAACGGGGCGAGGTTCGGTACCCGAACCCTCCGCGAAGGCATGGCCGGCCCCGATGTGAAAGTACTGCAAGGCATCGTCAGGTCAAAGCGCCTGCTGGCCAACTCGCCGTTGACCGGGAACTTCGACCGGCCGACCACCAGCGCCGTACGCCGGTTCCAGTCCTCGATCGAGCTTGGCAGCAACGGAGTCGTCAACCGGACCACCGCCCGGGCGATGGTCAGCTCCCTCAGGACCTCCGAGGCCTCCTGGTACGGACCCGGCCTCTACGGGAACGGGACCGCCTGCGGCAAGGTGACGCTGCGGCCAAACACGATCGGGCTCGCGAACAAGAACCTTCCCTGCGGCACCAAGGTCCTGATCGGCTACCGGGGGCGCTACGTAATCGCCCCGGTGATTGACCGTGGGCCCTACATTCCCGGCCGTACCTGGGATCTCACCGCCGCGGCGGCCGAAGCGATCGGCCTGACCAGCGCCGGCATCGGTCGCGTGCGCCACGCGATCATCAGCCGGGGCGACTAGACGGGCGGCAGCGGCTCAATCGGCCGTCCCCGGCCGACCGGCAGCGCCCAGCGACCGTTTCTTTGCAGGGAGAAACCGATCCTTCACGGGATTTCCGCTGTTTATACCGTGACCCGCTGCGCCGGTACGCATCCGGCACCGCGAGACTCACGACAAGGAGCTAGAGAATCTGATGCCAGAAAAGACCCTTCCGGTTGCCGGCCGCCGGACCATCATCGCCGCCGCCCTCGGCGGACTGATCGCCCTGCTCTGTGGCCTGGCGGTTCTGAACGGCCCGGCCAACCGTGCCGATGCCGCCCCGGGGCAGGCAGTCGTGCTCGGGGCTGCCAACGCCAACCGGGTCCCGCTATGCCCGGAACGCTGCTCGGGGCTGGCGATCGTCAGTGGCTTCCAGGCCAAGGCCAGCGGCCAGGGCAACGCCTTCCGGGTTCCGTTCGTCGGCAGGATCACCCGCTGGCGGCTGTCTCTCGGTGACCCGACCGCCAGCCAGCGTCAGTTCTTCCAGCGGCGTTTTGGCAACCAGCCCCAGGCGGCCATTGGCGTCCTGGCAAAGGTAGTGCGTGACGGCCGGATCACCTACAAGCTCCGCCGCCGGACCGCCCTGCAGGGTCTGAACCGGTTCATGGGCCGGACCGCGACCTTCAACCTGCCGCGGCCGATGAACGTGAACAAGGGCGACTACATCTCGCTGATCGTTCCCACCTGGGCACCGGCCCTGGCGGTCCCGCCCGCCTGTCAGATCGTGAACGGAGCAATGGCAAATCCGGATGTCTGCAATCGCTTCAACCGCGGAAACAGCTGGGTGGCGAGCCGTAATCGTTCGACCTGCTCCCAGACTCCGAGCATGAACAACTCTCAGGCCCAGATCAAGGTCAACAGTTACTTCCCCTACGGGTGCCGGTTCAACGGCGCCCTGACCTATCGGGTCCGGGTCGAAAGCCGGTAGCAGCTTCGGGAGGTACGAATGAAAAAGGACCGCCCGAGGGCGGTCCTTTTTCGTGAAGAGGCCAGCAGGGAGGGGATTGGCCTCTTCGCGGGCCCGGGAGAGAGGGGCCCTTTTGGTGGATCAGGCGGCGTCGGGCAGAACCCGTGGAGTTGCCTGATCCTTCGGGAGGGCCGCCGCAGCGGCCATCACGCTTTGAAATTCTCCCATGGCAACATGAGCCAGGGCCTCCAGGATCTGCTCGTCGTCCCAGCCGGCTTCCCTCGCTTCCTCATGGAGGTAGATCGGCGGGTCACCTTCCGCCTCGAGGGCGGCCTTGAGGTAGGTGAGCAGCGCCTGCTCGCGCGGGTCAGATGAGGCAAAGCTGCGTGCCCTGGACACTTCGTCAAGGCCGAGACCGGCGTTGCGGGCAGATTTTGCATACTGCACCACGCTGTAGGAGTCGCCACGATGCTCCGCCACCGCGAGGGCAATCCGGTGACGGGTCGCCGGGGGCAATTCTCCCTGCTGAAGTTCCGCCCGCATCCGCGTATAGGCCCTCAGCACCGCCGGGGATCCGGCCAGGACACCAACCAGCTTGTTGACCTGCCTGCCGCCGACCTGGATGCTCTTGAGAATAGGCGCGCTCTGCTCGGGAGCAGTCAGCTCGTCGTGGATATGGAATCGACTTACTTCTGTTTTCACGGTCACGATGTCACGCTTCCCATTGTGTCCAGAAGCGATGGCCGCCCCGTCTTTATTCGCCGTTTAGCGAGCCATTACTTCACTTTTAGCTAGTAACTTACCGCAAGTAAGTTATACCGGCTGCATCGGCGTCATGCAAGTCCCTTCGCGTATCGTTCCGGTCTGAAGCATCTGAATCCCGGCCCGCAAGCCGTTTATGTCGCTCGCAAGGAGTCCGATGGCAGCCCCGATCAAAAACCCGCAAGACGTCCTTGAAGCAGTCAGGGCCAACGACGTGCGCTTCGTGCGCCTCTGGTTCACCGATGTGCTGGGCAACCTGAAGAGTTTCTCGATCAATTCCAGCGAACTGGAGCGGGCCTTCGAGCAGGGGATCGGCTTTGACGGCGCCTCTCTCACCGGGTTCAACCCGGTCGAGGAATCCGACATGGTCGCCCGTCCGGACGCTTCCACTTTCAGCCTCATTCCCTGGCGGCCCGGTGGCACCGATGCGGTGGCCAGGCTTTTCTGTGACATTGAGGTCCCGGGCGGTCTTCCCTATGAAGGGGACCCGCGGTGGGTTCTGAAACGGGCCCTGAAACGGGCGGCGGACCTCGGCTTCGATGATTACGTGATCGGGCCGGAACTGGAGTTCTTCTATTTCCGCTCGTCCCGGCCCGAGTCCGGGGTGCCCGAGGTCCTTGACGAAGGCGGGTACTTCGACCTGACCACCCTCGACGCGGGTTCGGATGTGCGCCGGGAAACGGTTCTGGCGCTCGAGCAGATGGGGGTGCAGGTCGCCTCCACGCACCATGAGGCAGGGCCCTCCCAGCACGAGCTCGACCTGAAGCCGGCCGGCGCATTGCTCACCGCCGACAGCGTGATGACCAGCCGGATCGTGGTCAAGGAATACGCCCACCAGCAAGGCTGGCACGCCACCTTCATGCCGAAGCCGCTCGGCGGGGATAACGGCTCCGGCATGCATCTCGACCAGCTGCTGGTTCGCGATGGCGGGAACGCCTTCTTCGAAGGGACGAAGCCGGGCGGGATCTCCCGGACCGCCAAGGCCTTCATCGCCGGCCAGCTCCGTCACGCCAGGGAGATCGCCCCGCTTTACGCGCAGTGGGTCAACTCCTACAAGCGGCTGGTGCCGGGCTTTGAAGCACCGGTCTATCTGTCCTGGTCACGCCGCAACAGATCCTCGCTGATCCGCGTTCCCCAACAGAACGGGGACGAGTCACATGAAACCAGGGTGGAGATCCGTTGCCCCGATCCGGCCTGCAACCCGTACCTCTGTCTGGCGGGCCTGCTCCAGGCCGGCCTCGAAGGGATCGAAAAAGGCTATGAACTGCCCGAACCGATGGAAGAGAATCTCTACCATCTCGGGCCCGACGAACTGGTCAGGCGTGGCATCGAACAATTGCCCGCGACGCTCGGCGAAGCGGTCGAGCTGGCCGCTGATTCGGAGCTGGTCCTGCGGACGCTGGGGGAGCATACTTTCAGGCGCTTCATTGAGCTGAAACGCCAGGAATGGGACACCTACAGAGTTCAGGTGACCCCGTTTGAGATTGAAAGCTTCCTGCCGGTTCTCTAGATCTCCCCAAGTTGCCTGTCAAGTTCGGCCGGATCGGTCACCGGCGCCCTGCAGGTGAAGTTCTCACAGACATACGCGGCCGGACGGCCCTCGGCCGCGGTCCGGTGCTGGAGCAGGGCCGGGCTCGTCTCGCCTTCGGGGCCACCCGCGACTACCAGGGTCGGCCGGTAGCGGCGTCGCACAACTGCCATCAGGGAATCGGCGTCTTGCTGGCTGCCATCGGCCGGCCAGAGGACCGCCAGCTCCGCTGCGGGCGAATGGTAAAGCGCGAGAGCCTGAAGCAGATGGCCGAAGGCGGCCGGCTGGCGGGCGGTTGCGGGAGCCAGCAGCTTCAGGACTTCCTCGGCCTTGCGCCGGCAGGCAGGTTCGCCGGACAGTCTGGAGAGCCGGAGCAGGCCAAGGGCCGCCGATGAACTCCCCGACGGAATCGGATGGTCACCAGCATCCTTGCGCCTTGCGATCAATTCCTCGTGATCATGCGAAGTGGTGAAAAATCCGCCCCGGTCGGGGTCTGAAAAGCGGTCGATCATCATTTCGGCGACGGCCCGTGCCCGTTTGAAAAGCACCGGGTCGAAGGTCGCCTGGTAAAGATCAAGCAGGGCTTCAAGCAGGAAAGCGTGGTCCTCCAGATAGGCGTTCAGGCGGGCCTCACCATCTCGCCAGGTCCGGAGAAGATTGCCCTGGGGGCTTCGCATCTTGTCCCAGATGAAATCCGCGCAGCGCCGGGCAGCCTTCAGGTAGTCATCCCGCTCAAGCACGGCTCCCGCCTCGGCCAGGGCGGAGATCATCAGTGAGTTCCAGGAGCTGATCACCTTGTCGTCGAGGGCCGGGCCGATCCGGGAAGACCGGGCTTCCAGCAGGCTCATCCTGATCTGTTCGAATTCCTTGCCGGGCGAATCCGGCGGTTCACCGGCCGGGATGTGAAGCACGTTCCTCCCGTCGAGGTGACCTTCCGGATCCAGCCCCAGGGTCTTGATCGCGGCCGGGGCCCGCTCACCAAGCACTTCTTCCACCTCGTCGACGGTCCATGTGTAAAAGAGGCCTTCCACGCCCTCAGAGTCGGCGTCAAGCGAAGCGTAAAAGCCCCCGGCCGGATCCCGCATCGCTTTCATCGCCCAGTCGAGGGTCAACTCGGTGATCCGGCGGTGACGCCGGTGGCCCGTCACCTGCCAGGCATGAAGGTAGGTCCGGGCCAGGAGGGCATTGTCGGTGAGCATCTTCTCGAAGTGGGGGACCAGCCAGTCGTTGTCAACCGAATACCTTGAGAAACCGCCGCCGAGCTGATCGAAGATGCCTCCGGCCGCCATCCGGTCGAGCGTGATCTCCGCGGCCCCGGCCTCACCGTGGGCGAGCATGAAGTCGAGTGCCGAGGCCGGAGGGAACTTCGGCGCCGGGCCGAAGCCGCCCTGGTTCCTGTCGGTCTGTTCGGCAAGGTTGCGGGCGCGGCGAGCCGGCAACTCCGGGTCAAGGTCGCCGGCCGGGGCTCCGACCAGCGCGATCGCGCCCAGCCTGGTCCGGACCTCGCCCGCCTGGGCGAGGATCTGATCCCGTTTCTCGTTCCAGGCCCTTGTCACCGCTTCCATGACCATCATGAAGCTGGGCATCCCGTGGGCCGGTTCGGGCGGAAAGTAGGTGCCGCCGTGGAAGGGCACACCCTGAGGATCGAGAAAAGCGGTCAGAGGCCAGCCGCCTTGCCCGGTGATCGACTGGACGGCTTCCAGGTAGATCGAGTCGATATCGGGCCGTTCTTCCCGATCGACCTTGACCGGAACGAAATGCTCGTTCATGTAGGCGGCGGTCGCATCATCCTCGAACGATTCACGCGCCATCACGTGACACCAGTGGCAGGCGGCGTAGCCGACCGACAGCAGGATCGGAACCTCTCGCCTGGCGGCTTCGGCCAGCGCTTCCGGTCCCCAGGGCCACCAGTCAACCGGGTTGTCGCGGTGCTGCAGCAGATACGGGCTGGTTTCCCCGGTCAGGCGGTTACTCATGGGCACATGATCGGGGATCCGGCAGACCGGCGCTTCACATGGCAGGATTGGGGCCGATGAACGTGGCTGCTTCGATCTTCAGCGATTTCTGGCAGGACCAGATCGCGAGCAACGACCAGGAAGCGATCTTTCTGGTCCTCGTCGGTTTCTTGGTCTCGTTCGGTCTCATAAGGATGAGCACTCGCCTGATGCGCAGCCCCAAGGTGCCGTGGTGGCCGGGGAGCATCGTCAGCGACGGAGGCCTTCACGTTCACCACCACGTTTTCGGGATCGTGATCATGATGATCGCCGGTTCGGTCGGTTTCGCCCTGGATGGAGACAGCCTCGGATTCAACCTCTGCGCGCTTGCCTTCGGGATCGGGATCGGCCTGACCATCGACGAGTTCGCCCTCTGGCTGCACCTGGAGGATGTGTACTGGTCCGAAGAGGGACGCCGCTCGATCGACGCCACCGTCCTTACCGCCCTGGTGCTTGCCTTGCTGATGTTCGGAGCCAGGCCGTTCGAGATCGGTTCGGATTCCCCCGAGATCCTGATCGGCAGCCTGGTAACCGCGTTTCTGGTCTTTTTCCTGGTTGGCATCTGCCTTCTGAAAGAACGTGTGATGCATGCCTTCCTTGGCTTTTTCATCTGGCCGGTTGCCATGTACGGCGCCTGCCGGCTGGCCAAGCCGGATTCGGTCTGGGCCAGGCGGCGCTACGGGGAACGGAACCCGTCAAAGCAGCGCCGGGCCGAGAAGCGCTTCCGGGCCGACCGGCGTACCGAACGCTTCAAGGAGCGGTTCAGGGACCTGATCGGCGGCGGTCTGATCAAGTCCGACTAGCTGTCGGCGGCCCCGGCCGGGATATCGCTCAGACCGAGCGGCCGGCGGACCCCGGTGGCCGAGGGGGCCTTGCTTGCGGGAGGCCCCCCGGCCGCGATCAGCTCCCCCTGATGTCCCGGGCAAACGCCTCGAAAGCGTTTGCGTAGTTATCCAGATCCTGCTCGGTGTGGAAGACAGAAAGCGTCCACTCCTCCTCGACCCCGGGGGTCATGAAGATGCCGTGGTTCATGTGGTAGAGCCAGCCCAGGGTCGAGAGTTCCGCGTCGACGTGTTCGGCGTAGTCGCGGTACTCGTACAGGCGCTGCGGCGAGAAGATCACGCAGCCCTTGGCCCCGATGCCTTCGGTGTATGCCGGGAGCTCGTAGGTGTCGATGATCTCCTGGCAACGGCCCTTGAGGTACTCGTTCTTCTCGTTCAGCTCGACGTAGGCCTGCTCGGTGAGGACATCCGTCAAGGCAGCTTTGGCTGCCGCCATGACCAGCGGGTTCCCGTTGAAGGTGCCGTACTGCTTGACCCGGTCGTCTGCGACCAACTGGGCGATTTCGTCAGACATGCCGATTGATCCGCCCGGATAGCCGCCACAGGTCGCCTTGGCGAGGGTGATCATGTCCGGGGTGACTCCGTAGTACCCGGTGGCTCCGCCGTGCGACATTGTCGCGCCGGTCTTGACCTCGTCAAAGATCAGCTTGATCCCGTATTGATTGGTCAGATCGCGAACCTCCTGGAGGTAGCCATCCTTCGGCGGGATGATGTTGATGTTCATCATCGCCGGTTCGACGATCATTCCCGCGACCTGGTCTCCGATGTTCTCGAGCACGGCCTTGAGCGCGTCGATGTTGTTGAACGGGACCGTGTGGGTGAGGTCGGTCAGGGCCTTCGGGGTGCCTTCACCGTAAGGAACGGCGATCGGGTTCTCGCGGGTGCCGATCTGGTCAAGCGGCGGGGCGACCGAAACCATCACCGCATCGTGATGGCCGTGGTAGGAGCCTTCGACCTTGAGGATCATGTCGCGGCCGGTGGCACCTCGGGCCAGGTGGACCGCGTCCATGGTCGCTTCGGTTCCGGAGTTGATGAAGCGCCAGTGGGGAAGCTTGAAGCGGCGCTTGAGCTCCTCTGCCACTTCGATCGAATCGTTGGTCGGGGCGGCGAAGTGGGTGCTCTGGTCAATCCGTGCCTTGACGGCCTCGCCGATGGTCGGGTTGGCATGGCCGATCACCATCACGCCGAACCCGGCATGGAAGTCGGTGTACTGGTTGCCGTCCACATCCCAGACCTGTGAACCCTTGCCTTCGGTCAGGTAGACCGGCCAGGGGTCCATCATCTGGAAGGAAGACGGGACGCCACCGGGCATGACCTTGACCGCGCGTTCGTACTCCCGGGCCGACTGACCGGTGCGGTTGCGATAGATCTCCTGCTGCGCCTCGGTCAGCGAAGCGATCCGTTGGGGGTCCAGGCCACTGTCAGACATCTGCTCTCCTCAATCGTCGGGGGGTTTGGGTCAGCCTACATATCTGCCCGGGGCGAAGCCCCCGAAGAATGCCGCAGGTCGCCCGCAGCACACGACGATCTGGCCACGCCCGCTAGTCCGCGACCCGGTCTTCTCGCGCCCGCAATTCGGCTCGTTTGATCTTCCCGGAGGCTGTTTTCGGCAGTTCGTCTGTGAACTCGATCAGCCGGGGGTACTTGTAGGGGGCGGTTTCACGGCGGCAATGTTCCTGGAGTTCGGCGGCCAGCGCCTCGTCTCCATCGCCCTCGCGGAGGACGATCACCGCCTTCACAACCGATCCCCGTTCTTCGTCAGGTGAAGCGATCGCCGCAGCCTCGGCGACGGCGGGGTGGGTGAGCAGCGCCGATTCAACTTCGACCGGGCCGATGCGGTACCCCGATGACGAGATCACATCGTCGTTGCGGCCCTGGTGGAAGAGGTATCCATCTTCGTCTTCGCTGACGAGGTCGCCGGTTGCCCACCATTCACCCTGGAAGCGGCTGCCGTCGAGGTAGCTGCGGAAAAAGGTGGGGGAGGTGGAGGCCCTGACCTGAAGCTCGCCACCCCGGATGCGGATTTCGATCCCCGGCAACGGCCGGCCCATCGAACCTTCCCGGCCTGCCACGGTCTCGCCGGGCCGCATGCCGGTGACCGCACCGGTTTCGCTTTGCCCGTACCCGTCGGCGATCTCCAGCCCGGTCGCCGCCCGGAATGCCGCAATTACTTCCGGGTTGAGCGCCTCACCGGCCGAGACCATGCGTCGGAGCGAAGGCAGCGGCGAGAGCTCGGTCCGTCTGGCCAGCACCCGGTATTCGGTAGGGGCCTGGCAAAGCACGTTGACTTCCTGCTGCCGGGCAATTTCCAGCCTGGTCCGGGGATCGAAACGACCTTCGACCAGCAGAGCCTTTGCGCCACGGAGCCAGGGCGCGATGAACGCGTTGCGGGAGGACTTGGACCATCCCGGTGCAGCCGTACACCAGCAGAGATCCCCCGGCTCGGCCCCGAACCAGTATTCGGCCTGAAGGCTCTGGCCGGTGAGGTATCTCTGCGGATAGATCACACCTTTCGGCTCGCCGGTCGTGCCGGAAGTGAAGACGATCAGGGCCGGATCCTCGGGCGCAAGATCAGCCGTCTCGGACGGAGTGGGCTGCTTCAGATCCTCGTCGAAGATCCGGTCAAGGTCATCAAGGTCGAAGGCCGGGATGCCGCTCGGCAGGGCGGAAAGATAGTCAGCCTCGCCTATCGCGAGGGCCGGGTGCGTGGCCCCGGCCCGGTAGGCGAGGTCATGCGCGCTGAGTTGCGGGTTGAGGGGCAGGGCGATCGCTCCCATGCGAAAGCAGGCGAGCATCGCGATCACCCATTCGATCCGGCTGCCGATCAGGATCATCACCACGTCACCGCGGCGCACCCCCCGGTCGAGCATCGCCCCGGAAAGCCCGAGGCTGCGGGTGAACAGATGCGAGAAGCAGTGAACCTCCCGGTTCCCCTCCGCGTCAATGGAGATCACTGCTTCCTGGGAGAAGGGGAACTTCTGGACTACGTCATCAATGAAGTTCAAGACCAGCCGAGTCTAATCGGAGCCCCTGACTATGGCGAGAGGCGCGGTCCGGGGTGTCCTGAAAAACCGTCGCTTCGCTCCCCATTCCGAGGTTTTTCAGGGTACCCCGAACCACACCCGCAAAACCACAAGGTTCTTCGGGCCGGACAATCGAGTTGCCTGGGTGGAACGGGTTGGGGCAGTGCCCCGACGACGTTTCGGGCCGAGGAGGGGTGCTGCCGCAACCCGTTCCTAACCTAAAGCTAGTTCTCGTACTTCCTGATGATGTGAACCGCCCCCTGCGGCGCGGCTTCCACGCAGAGGTTGCAAAGTACGCATTCGTCGAGGTTCTCTTCGACGATGCTGGTCCCTGAGTCGGTCGCCTTGAAGATCGAAACCGGGCACACCTCTTCCAGTTTCTTTGCCAGTTCGGCATCCGATCGGGCCGGCTCGTCAACGACAACGTCAATGAATACGGAGTTCATGGTGCTCACTGGCCGATCCTTTCCTTGATCGCGTCGGGAATCTCGTCAATCCGTTCGACCACCGTGATCCCGGCCTCTTCGAGCCGCTTGATCTTTTCGGTCGCCGAGTCCTCCTTGCCTTCGACGATAGTTCCGGCGTGGCCGAAGGTCATGCCCTTCATTGACTCGTCGTCCATGAACTTGCCGGCCATGAAGGCGACAATCGGCAGCCGCGAATTGTTCTCGGCCTGCCAGTCGGCGAGCTGGGCTTCCATGCGACCACCCGGCTCTGAGTAGATGACGATCGCCTTGGTTTCCTCGTCGGCCTCGAAGTAAGGCATCAGTTCGGCGTAGGTCGAGCCGATAATCGCGTCGCCACCGATCGAGACCGCGGTCGAAACGCCCAGGCCGGCGGCCGTGAGCGACGAGGAGATCTCGGTCGTCATGCCGCCCGAGCGCGACATCACGCCGACCACCCCGGGCTTGTACGACTTCGAGGCATCCTTGGCCGGGCCGCCGATGCCGCCCATCTTGCAGACCTCGGGGACGATCAGGCCGAGGCAGTTCGGGCCGATGATCCGGGCGTCGTTCAGGTTGGCGAACTCGACCATCTCCGCGACGTCGCCGCGGGGGATGCGTTCGGTCACCACGACCAGCAGTTTGATGCCGTTGTCGATCGCTTCGATCACCGCGTCCTTGGTGAAGCCGGGGGGGACGGTGACGATCGAGCCGTCGATCTGGCTGCCGTGGTTCTCGATCGCCTGGGCGACCGTGTCGAAAACCGGCACACCGTGGACCTCCCGGCCCTTGCGGCCCGGGGTCACACCGCCGACCACATTCGAGCCGTAGTCGAGGCATTCTCTGGTCAGATTGACCGCTTCGCGCCCGGTGATGCCCTGGACGATGAAGGTCGTTTCCCTGTTCAGGAGGATGCTCACGCGCCCGCCCCTTCCTGGATCTTGGCGACGGCTCGTCCGGCGGCATCCCAGAGGGAGACCGAACGGTCGCAGTATTCGACGCCGTAGTGGTCGAGGATCTTGTTGCCTTCATCTTCCCAGGCGCCCGGAATGCGGAAGATTGCGATCGTTTCGGCCGGGTCCCTGTCCAGTTCGAGACAGGCCTTGATCACCCCGCGGGCCACGATGTCGAGCACGTGCTCCACCACCTGGCGGCGCTTGCGCGCCTCGCCCGAGAACGCCAGGGGGCTCTTCGCGGCCTGCCCGCGGGGCAGCCGACCGAAGGCGGTGCAGCGCACCCGCACC